>DATMJX010000161.1:0-3680 GCA_035553715.1 Methylibium sp. | reverse complement strand
CATGATGTCGGCGAACATAACGGCTGCGTCCACGCCAAAGGCCTCGACCGGCATCAGCGTCACCTGCGTGCACAGCTCGGGCGTCTTGGCCAGGGTCAGGATGTCGTAGCGCTCGCGCAGCGCGCGGTAGTCAGCCAGGCAGCGCCCGGCCTGGCGCATGAACCAGACCGGCGTCGCGTCGACCGGCTCGCCCCTGGCCGCTGCCAGGAAACGCTGCTCGCCGGTCATTGGTGGCGTGGCGACGGTCATGAGCTCACCTCCCTCGAGGCCTCGCGCGCCGCGGCCAGCGTCTGGGCAAGCTCCAGCTCGCCGTGGGCGGCAGAGATGAACCACGCCTCCTGCTGGGACGGCGGCAGCATCACGCCGTGCTCGAGCATTGCGTGGAAGAAGCGCGCGAAGCGCTGGTCGTCATCGAAGAAGACGGTCAGCAGGGAGCCGATGCGCGTCACTCGGGACACTGCGCCCGCTTCGGCCAGGCCAGCCTCTAGCCGTGCGCCGTACCTCTCCAGCCGCTCGTAGACCTCGTCGCTCAGCTCGCGCAGCGTGGCCAGCCCCGCAGCCATGGCCAGCGGATTGCCAGACAGGGTGCCCGCCTGGTAGACGGGCCCGTCCGGCGCGACGAGGGCCATGACGTCGGCCCGGCCGCCATACGCCCCCACCGGCAGGCCGCCACCGATGATCTTGCCCAGGACGGTCAGGTCCGGCTTCACGCCGTACAGCGCCTGTGCCCCGCCGCCTGACCGCAGGCAGGTCGTTGTACGGCGCCACCAGCGTGTCCGCGGCCACGACCTGGGTGACGCCGGCGGACGTCGGCCGCCCGATGCCGGCCGCTCCCGAGCCGGCCTGGACGAGCAGGCCGTCGGCGTGGCCGTGGTAACCGCCGCTCATCTTGATCACCTTCGAGCGGCCGGTGAAGCCGCGCGCCACGCGCAGCGCGCTCATCGCCGCCTCGGTGCCCGAGCTGACGAAGCGCAGCCGCTCGATCGACGGCATCGCCGCCACGATCTCCTCGGCCAGCTCCACCTCGAGCGGGTTTGGCGCGCCGTACGAGGTGCCCCGCGCAGCTGCCTGCTGGACCGCTTCCACGACGGCGGGATGGGCGTGGCCCAGGATCATCGGCCCCCACGACCCGACGTAGTCGACGTACTCGTTGCCATCCACGTCCCACAGCCGGGCGCCGGCGGCACGCTCGATCATGCGCGGCGAGCCGCCGACAGCGCCGAAAGCCCGCACCGGTGAGTTCACGCCACCCGGAAAGAGCCTGCTGGCGCGAGCCATCAGCGCCTCGGATCGATGCGTCACCAGCGTCGCGCTACGGCTCACGCGGCGTCCCCGCTGAGCATCGCCAGCACCTCTCCCACGGGACGGTGGATGCCGGTGATGATCGGCGTGTCGCGCACCGTCGAGCGCCGGCTCTCGGTCTCGCGCAGCTCGCGCACCAGGTCCTGGAAGGCGACCAGATCGTCGGTCTCGTAGGCGACGATGAACTCCTGGTCGTCGAGGCCGAACGAGTAGGCCAGCAGCTGGCGGACCTGCGGGTAGCGGTGGCCGACGCGCATGTGGCCGCGCATCACCTCCTGCCGCTCGTCGGCGGGGGCCAGGTACCACTCGATCGACTTCACGAAGGGGTAGACCACGAGATAGTGCGATCGGTCGCCCTCGAACAGGCTCTGCTCCTGGGTCGTTGGCCGCTTGACGTACTGGGAAGGCCGGGTCAGCCCGAGCATCGAGATGGCCGGCGTCAGCCACCGACCGACACCCGCGCTGAGCAGTTCCGCGGCGGTCTGCTCGACGTCTTCCAGGCGCTCGGCCATGCGCCACAGCAGCAGCTCGCCCTCCGCGCGCAGGCCGATGGTCGAGTAGGCATGCTGGCGGAGGCGTCGGTTTGCGCGCTCGGCGGCGGCGCAGAAGCCATCGACATCGCGTCGCCGGTCTTCCGCGGACAGCCGGCGCCAGGCGGGGTCGAGGCGCAGCAGCCAGGCATGGGCGAAGCGCTCGTCGGTCATTCGGCACCTTCGCCCAGCCAGCGCGCGACGTCGGCCGCGGCATAGGTGATCACGACCTGCGCACCCGCCCGGACGATGCCGGTCAGCGCCTCCATCGTCGCCCGGCGACCGTCCAGCCATCCGTTCTGGGCGGCGGCGGCGAGCATCGCGTACTCGCCTGACACCTGGTATGCCCAGATCGGCAGGTCGAAACGGGCGCGCGCGGCAGCGACGAGGTCGAGCTGTGGCATGGCGGGCTTGACCATCAGCATGTCGGCGCCTTCAGCGGCATCCAGGGCCAGCTCGCGCATCGCTTCGCGCCCGTTCGACGGGTCCATCTGGTAGCCGCGCCGGTCGCCAAAGGCGGGCGCGCTGTCCGCGGCTTCACGGAACGGGCCGTAGAAGGCCGAGGCGGCCTTAGCCGCATAGGCCAGGATCGGTGTCGAGGCATGGCCGGCCGCGTCGAGGGCGCGGCGGATGGCCGCCACCTGGCCGTCCATCATCGCGCTCGGCGCGACGACATCGGCGCCCGCCTGTGCCTGGGCGACCGCTGCCCTTGCCAGCGCCGCGAGGGCGCGATCGTTGTCCACCTCGCCGTTCGCTGACAGTGGCCCGCAGTGGCCGTGGCTGGTGTACTCGCACAGGCACGTGTCAGCGACGAGCGCCAGCGGCAGGCCAGCTTTCGCGAGCCGGCGCAGCGCCTGCTGGACGATGCCGTCCTCGATCCACGCCCCGCTGCCCGGCTCGTCCTTGCTCTCTGGCAGCCCGAAGAGGATGACCCCGCCGACGCCCAGCCTGGCCAGGCGCTCCGCATCGCGCAGCGCCTCGTCGACCGACACGCGGTCCACGCCGGGCAGCGACGAGATGGGCTCGCGCACGCCGCGCCCCGGCCGGACGAACATCGGCGCGACGAGCATCCGGGGGTGCAGCCGCGTCTCCTGGACAAGTGCGCGCAGGGCCGGGCTGCGGCGCAGCCGGCGCGGCCGGTCGCGCGGCGTCAGGATGGGTTGGAGCTCGGCCTCGGGCACGGCCTCGGGGTCCGGCGCCGGGCGCGACGTCTTCACGCGCCAACCAGGCTGCTGCCGGCGACCAGCTCGGCGGCCGTGGTCGCAAGCGTGTCGATTTCGGCCCGCTCGGACTCGATGACCCGCGCGAAGCCGTGCTCGCGCGCCGCGCTGCCGGTGGTTCGGCCGATGCACAACGCTGGCAGGGCGAGCAGTCTGGAACGGCCCTCTTCGCCGGCGAGGGTGAGCAGGCCGCGGACGGCTGACGGGCTGGCCAGGACGACCACCGCCGGCGGTCCACCAGCGAGCGCCGCGTCGAGCAGCGGCACGGAGGACGCCGGTGCCTCGTGGGTGCTGTAGGCGACGACGGAGCGAACCTCCGCGCCGCGCTCGACGAGCCGCCGCGGAAGCTCCTCGTCGGCGAGGTCCCCGCGCAGCAGCAGGACGGTCGTTCGCCGGCCGATGGGCAGCTCATCGCCGATTGCCGCCGAGCGCGCTTCGGACGGCTGCCAGACCTCGGCCACGCCGGCCATGCGCAGTGTTTGCGCGGTGGCCTTGCCGAGCGCGGCCCATCGGCCGTCGGCCAGGTCGATGCCCGCCTGCCTGGCCGCGACCACGGCGGCGCGGGCGCCATTGCGGCTGGTAACCACGACCCAGCTGTAGCCACGCAAGTGGCGCAGCTCGGCCTCGA
>DATMJX010000160.1:0-11254 GCA_035553715.1 Methylibium sp. | reverse complement strand
CGACAGCTGGTCAACGGTCGTGGGGACTCGTCGTCGACCGGAACCCGTTCTTCGTCAGGCCAGGACTTTGCGCTCCGCGAGCCGTGCCGATTCTTTCGGCAGCAGCTCGGCGAAGTTTGCAATGGGCCGCATCCCTGCACCAAGGTGAAGAGCCTCTTGTTGAGACGCTGAACACGGACTTGTGGATGCACCGGGTCAAGCGCATGAATCGTGCGCTCGAGAAACATCGGGTCGAGCCATCGCTTTTCTTTGCGAACATCACGTCGGATGCTCTTGAGATCATGCGCGGTGGCCCACGATGGGCCACTTCCCAACGCGCGAAACTCAGAGCAGCCCTTTCGTTCGACGGTCTTGAGGTCCCTGGTACGGCGGCGCCGGAGTCCGAACCGGGCGCTTGTTGAAGCGAGCCGTTGTAACCGAACCCAAAGCTCTGTCGATTGACGCTGACTCAGAACAGCAGCCGAAGCCCGGCACGCCACTGCGTCGCGGCCGCCCCCCCGCCGGACTGCGAGCGCGGATAGAAAGTGCGCGACAGGCTGAGGTACGGCGCGACACGCCGGTTGAACTCGTAGCGAGCTTGCGCCCCCAGATTGGCCTGATACGCACCACGTCGTACCGTTGCATCGATGTCGGAGGCCGACCATTCAACGCCCAGCGAGAGTGTCGCGACGAAGCGATTGGTGATCAGCAACTCGTTCTCGAACCGCGTGCGAGCGAATACCTTGCCGTCGTCGCGAACGAACAGTTTCAGATCGACATCGAAGGCATAGGGCGCGAGCCCGCGCACGCCGAGCGCGAGGTAACCGCGCCCCTCGGGTCGCTCGTCACGGCGCACGCCGATCTGCGCGTCCCAGAACGGCGCGATGTAGCGACCGTAGAGCAGCTGAAGCTCGGCCGCCTCGGTGCGACCGCCACGCCGCTCAGCGTCGAGTTGGTACCACAGGCGGTTGAGGTCGCCGCCAACCCAGCCGTCGATGGCCAGCGACTGGGCCGAGTCGGCCTGCCTGCGCACCTTGCCGGCGCCGGCCTCCACCAGTGTGTAGGAGTAGATCGACTCGTCCTCCATCGCCTGCGAGCCCAGGGCTACGGCGGCCAGCAGCAACGCGCCGCCTGCGCGGCGCAGCGCCGCGCTTACATTCTTCTGCATCGGCGTGATCCTCAGGCGACCTTGACCAGGCGCATCATCCCGGTGGCGGCGTGGTAGAAAAGGTGGCAGTGGAAGGCCCACATTCCTTCGTCTTCGAAGGTGGCGTCGAGCTCGACGGTCTGCGCCGGCGGCACGATGATGGTGTGCTTGCGCGGCGCGTACACGCCGTTGCCGTTGACGAGCTCCATGAACACGCCGTGCAGGTGCATCGGGTGCTCCATCATGGTCTCGTTGACAAACTTGATGCGCACGCGCTGGCCCAGCCCCATCTCGAGCGGTTCGGCCTGGGACATCTTCTTGTCGTTGATGCTCCAGAAGTAGCGCGCCATGTCGCCGGTCAGCCGCACCAGCACTTCCTTCTCCGGAGCGCGGTCGTCGGCATTGCGAGTTGCCGCGCGCAGATGCGCGTACTTCAGTCGGCGCACGCCGTCGCCGTCGGGCGCGATCTCCGAGGCGGCGGCGCTCATGCCGGGCATACCGGCGTGCGGGTCAGCAGGCTTGGCCGGCGCAGGCATCGCCATGCCGGCGTGACCCGCGCCTGCCGGTGCCCGGCCCATGTCCATGCCCGCCATGCTGCTGCCGCTCATGCCCATGTCGGCCATCGTGCGCACGGGCTTAGGCCCCATCTCGGGGACCGGCGCGCTCATGCCGACTTCCGGGGCGAGCGTGCCGCGCGCGTAGCCGATGCGCGCAATAGTCGGCACGAAGATCGTGTAGGCCCTGGCTTCCTTGGGCTGCACGATCACGTCGTAGGTCTCGCCGTTGCCGATGCGGAACTCGTCCACCTCCACGGGGCGCACGTTCTGGCCGTCGGCCTGCACAACCGTCATCGGCAGGCCCGCGATGCGCACGTCGTACAGGTTCATCGGCGAGGCATTGATGAAGCGCAGCCGCACGCGCTCGCCGGGCTTGAACAGGCCTGTCCAGTTCTCGTCAGGGCGCTTGCCATGCAGCAGGAACGACCACTCGTCGCCGCCGTCGCTGTAGTCGGTGGGGTCCATGCGCATCTTGGCCCACTCCATGCGCTCGGCCCACAGCGCCTCGCGGGCCTTCGCGTCAGGGGCGCTGCGCAGCTGGGCGAAGAACTGCGGCGTCGTCACGCGGCGGTAGTTGTAGTAGCCGTCCTGTTTCTTGAGGTTAGCCAGTACCTGCGCCGGCGGGGTGTCGATCCAGTCGGAAATGACGACGATGTAGTCGCGGTCGTACTGGAAAGGGTCGGGGCGGGCCGGCTCGACGATGAGCGGCGCGAAGTAGCCCGCCGCCTCCTGCAGCGCGGCGTGGCTGTGGTACCAGTAGGTACCGGACTGACGCAGCTTGAAACGGTGGGTAAAGGTCTCGCCGGGGCGGATACCGGGATAGGTGACGCCGGGCACGCCGTCCTGGTCGTTGGGCACGAGCAGGCCGTGCCAGTGGATGCCGGTGATCTCGCGCAGCCGGTTGGTGACGCGGATCACCACCTCGTCGCCTTCGCGGAAGCGCAGCACCGGGCCCGGCATCGTGCCGTTGATGGTGATGCCCTGCGCGGGCTTGCCGGTGACGTTGAGCGTGGTCTCGGCCACGGTCAGGTCGTAGGAGCGCGACACCGGTGTGTCACGCAACTCGACCGCCCGGACCTGTGCCCAGGCGCGCGGCATGGCTGCCAGCGCGCCCAGGCTAGCCAGGGTCTGCAGGGTTCGGCGCTTGGACGAGTCCATCCGGGGGAGCCTCATCTTCTCGGGTTACTTCGCTGCCTCGATCGCGGTGACGACGATCGCTCCGTCCGCCTTCTCGGCGGTGAACATCACCTTGTCACCGGCCTTGACCTTGTCCAGCAGCGCGGCGTCCTTGACCTGGAACACCATCGTCATGCCGGGCATGTCCAGGTTCTTGATGTCCCCGTGCTTCAGGGTGATCTTCTTGGCTTCCTTGTCGATCTTGCGCACTTCGCCTTCGGTCATCGAGGCGGGCATGCCGTCCATCTTCATGCCGGGCATGTTCGTCCCGGCCATCTTGCTGTGGTCCATTGCCTGGGCGTGGGCGCTGATCGCGAACGGCGCCGAGGCGGCAAAGGCCAGGGCAACGAGGAGGGGTTTGAAGGTCTTCATTTGATAGCTCCGTAGGGTGTGAGACAAAGTTCTGCCGACGGCGCCGGGCACCGACAAGTGCCGCGCGCCACTGCCAAGCCGTGACGATCGTCACTCAGTGTTTGTGGCCGCCGTGGCCGTCGGCCTTGGCGGCGCCGGCCGTCTGCGCGACCTTGACCAGGCCCTTCATGCCGGCGTCGTAGTGGCCGGGCTGCAGGCAGGCGAAGTCGACCTTGCCGGCCTTGGTGAAGCGCCACACGACCTCTCCGGTCTTGCCGGGCGCCACGCTGACCATGTTGTCGTCGGAATGTTCCATGCCCGGCATCTTCATCATCATCGCGGAGTGCTCCTTCAGCTCCTCGGGCGTGCCGAGCACCAGCTCGTGCTTGACCGCGCCGGAGTTCTTCACGACGAAGCGAACCGTCTCGCCCTGTCGCACCGAGATTTCGCCCGGGGTGAAGCGCATGTTGTCGGTCATGTCGACCTCGACGGTGCGGGTGGCCTGCGCGGCCTTGCCGGGTTCGCCAACCGGATTGCTGCCGTGTACGCCGGCAGCGACAACGATCGACGCTGTCAGAAGCAAAGTCGGCAGAGCGGCCGCGACGCGAACAATCTTGATCATCGAATCACCTTTCGTCCATGTGAGCTTCAAAGCTCCGGGCAACCACGCTCTACCCGGTAGACCCGTCGTGCAATCGATCACGCTGACGAGCACCAAGATCCTAGTTGCGCGCCATCCACAGATCTCTGACCGCATCGTTACAGATCGGTCATCTCTGCCCCAGGCGGACTCCCTCTCACACCCAGATGGGCCCCAGCAACTGCAGCTCGTCAGATCGAAGATCTGCGACCTTCATTGCAGATTCGTCATGCCACTGTTCGTCGATTGACCCAGGTTGCTTTCTAGAGTTCTTCTCATGACGCGACCGTAGCGTCATCGGTATCGCCCAAGCGCTGCCGGTAATCGCAATCATCTGGAGGTTTCCATGACAACGACTTCGACCCTTCGCACCACGCTGCTCGCCGCCTTCGTCGCCGTAACCTTCTCGGCCCAAGCCGACACCTTCAGGAACGGCGAATCCTTCTACGGCTCACCGACGGCGGCCACGGCCTACGCACGTCAAGTAACCCTGGGATCGCGTGCCACGATCAACGTCGACTACGACAGCGTCGTCACCTTCACGAACGAGGGACGCAGCTTCACCTGGCAGTTCAACGGTCTCGACGACCGCCCCGTCGACATCGCCAAGATCGCCCCGCCGGGATTCCCGACCAAGCCGCTGACCATCTACGTTGCTCCCAACCCGTGGCATCGTGGCAGCTAACGATGCATGCCAAGTAGCTCTGGACCTGCTGTAGGGGCATGCCAAGCGGCAAGGCGCATCTGGCCTACGAGGCCAAAGAACCGGCCTCAAGACATCGCGACTAGGAGAGCTGACATGGTTGCACGGCGAATCCTCACGATCGGTATGGGCGCAGCCATCCTGCTGGCGCTGGCTGGCTGCACCTCGCTCGGGCCTACACCCGTGCGAAAGGACGGGCGTTACTGCTACCCGACGGGCAGCAGGACGCGCAGCAGACGAACGTGCACGTCGGGAATGGTCCCATCGGCGGCTGTTGAAGAAGATGCGCGGCGGCTTATCGCTGATTCCGAGGCCCTGACGGTGCTGGTCTCGCGTCTGTCGCTCGGCGATACCCACCGAGTGATTGAAGTCATGGCCGATGATCGAGCCGTAGCAGCCACCGTCCCCGCCTCGCTGATCCGGCTGAGGATGGATCCGGGATTGCACACTCTAGCCGTCACGTGGGATAGCCAACGATCCGAGGCTCTCGTCGAGGGCTCGACCGGAGAAGTCCGCGCTATGGAACTGGTCGGCACCACAGGCATCTGGGGGCATCGGTTTCGCTGGCGGGTTCTGACCGTCGATAAGCTGCGCGATCGCATCACCATGGCGAGATTGGTGGCCGATGTCGATCTCCGGCTCTGATGGCTTCTGATAGAGATCCGGGAACAGCTCAGATCCTCACTGAGGTGTGAACCTGTTGTGTCGTCGGCTCCGTAGAAGTCGCAGGCCCGCCGTCGTCCGGCGGATCAACCAAAGGGCCGCCGGCACCACGAACGTCGACAGCAGCGGCGCCGTCACCATGCCGCCGACCATCGGCGCGGCGATGCGCTGCATCATCTCGGAGCCGTCGCCTCCGCCGAGCATGATGGGCACCACGCCGGCAAGGCAGGCCAAGCCGTCGATCTGTCACTACAGGCCACTACAGGCTAGCAGCCCGGTTGCGCGCTATCGCTCCCCCTGTTGAAACGGTCCAGCGCGCCCGTACGGCGCCGAGGTGTCCCAGCCCTGGCCGGCACGTCGGTGCCGGCCAGGGCCCATGTTGTCGAAGCACTCCCTAGTTGGCACCTGGGTCACTGAGTGCCACTCTTCGCAGCGGCGTCTACGCAAGCCTTGTACTCGGCGGCCAGTCGCTCGCGGCGCACGCGGTTCTGATCGGGCGTCGTCTGCGCCCGCGGACCATGGTCGAGTGGCAAGGCCACGAGGAGCGCCATGCACCCCCGTGGCCCGGACAGCGCCACCGGAGGGGTGACTTGCGCCCTCTTGTCCTTGCGTGCCTGCTCGATGACCGACCAGTCGGGGCCAGCCAAGGCCGGGAAGGCCACGGCAAGCGCCACGGTGCCTATCAGCATAGAGACGAACTTCTTCATGATTCACTCCAAAGGAAGGATGACGGCGAAATACGATGGCGACATCCCGTCGCCGCGACCCCGCTTCAATCCAGCCACCGGCAGAACGAGATGCGCACTGGCACCCGCTCCGCCAGACCCTTCAGAGCGAACGACCACTCTTGCGGCCTCGCCGCTTCGGCGTGCGCCGGCCAATGCGAGGGGGCCGCCTCCTTCGTCTCGCCGTTGAAGCCCTGCACCGCGGGTGCGGGCGCGACGCAGCACGAGGCGCATGGCGCTTCGTGCATCGACGGCGATACGGGACGTTCGAGGACGTCCGCGTTCACCCGGAAACCCGGCCCTCGCTCGACGAACGCCGACGTCCGAGCCCCGACGCTTTCTAGCGCCAGACACAGCAGCAGACCGACCACTCCGAACCAAGCCGGCCAGAGCGCTCGCCATTCAGACCGGCGCACGGCGCCTCCTCCAGAACGCGAAACCACCGATCTGTCGATCATTCGTGCGGCGCATCAGCCGGTACACCGCCGGCACCACGAACATCGACAGCAGCGGCGCCGTCACCATGCCGCCGACCATGGGCGCGGCGATGCGCTGCATCACCTCGGAGCCGGTGCCGCCGCTGAACATGATCGGCACCAGGCCGGCGATGATGACGGCCACGGTCATCGCCTTGGGCCGCACCCGCAGCACAGCGCCTTCGCGGATCGCGTCGAGCAGATCGCCGTCACCACCCTGCCCGCGCGCCAGCCGCGCCTCCCAGGCCTGCTTCAGGTACAGCAGCATGATCACGCCGAACTCGGCGGCTACGCCGGCCAGCGCGATGAAACCGATGGCACCGGCCACGCTGAGGTTGTAGCCCAGCCCGTAGAGCAACCAGAAGCCTCCGATCAGCGCGAACGGCAGCGTCGCCAGGATCAGCAGCGCCTCGTCGAAGCGCCTGAATGTCAGGTACAGCAGCACGAAGATGATGCCGAGCGTGAACGGCACGACGACCTTCAGCTTGGCCGTCGCACGCTCCAGGAACTCGAATTGCCCCGACCACGAGGCCGAATAGCCAGGCGTCAGCTTCACCTGCTCGGCGACCGCCTTCTGCATGTCGATCACCGCCGACTTCAGGTCACGCCCGCGGATGTCGACGTAGACGAAGCCGGCCAGCCGCGCGTTCTCGCTGCGCAGCATCGGCGGGCCGTCGGTGATGCGCAGTTCGGCCACGTCGGACAGCACGATGCGTGCACCACGCGGCGTGAGGACGGGCAGTTGGCGCAGCTTCTGCAGCGAGTCGCGGACCTCGCGCGGGTAGCGCACGTTGATCGGGAAGCGCTGCAGACCTTCCACCGTCTCGCCGACGTTGTCGCCACCGACCGCCGAGGCAATCACCGACTGCACGTCACTGATGTTCATGCCGTAGCGTGCCGCCGCGTCGCGGTTGATGTTCACGTCGACATAGCGTCCGCCGGTCAGCCGCTCGGCCAGCGCGCTGCTGACGCCGGGTATGCCCTTCACGGCCTTCTCGATCTCACCGGCGATGCGGTCGATCTCCGCCAGATCGGTGCCGGCCACCTTGATGCCGACCGGACTCTTGATGCCGGTGGCCAGCATGTCGATGCGGTTGCGGATCGGCGGGATCCAGATGTTGGCCAGCCCGGGCACCTTGACCGCCCGGTCCAGCTCCTCTATCAGCTTCTCTGGCGTCATGCCGGGACGCCATTGCTCCCGCGGCTTGAGCTTGACCGTGGTTTCGAACATCTCCAGCGGTGCCGGGTCGGTGGCCGTCTCGGCGCGGCCGGCCTTGCCATAGACCGACGCCACTTCCGGCAGGGTCTTGATCAGCCGGTCGGTCTGCTGCAGCAGCTCGGCCGCCTTGCCGGCCGACAGGCCGGGCAGCGCGGTCGGCATGTAGAGCAGGTCGCCCTCGTCGAGCGGCGGCATGAACTCGCCCCCGATCTTCAGGATCGGCCAAGCGGTGCTGGCGAGCAGCAGCAGCGCGACGGCGATCGTCGCCTTCGGCCAGGCCAGCACGCCGTCGAGCAGCGGGCGGTAGGCGGCGATCAGCGCGCGATTCAGCGGGTTGCGCCGCTCGTCGGGGATGCGGCCGCGGATCAACCAGCCCATCAGCACCGGCACCAGCGTCACCGCCAGCCCCGCCGAGGCCGCCATCGCGTAGGTCTTGGTGTAGGCCAGCGGCGAGAAGAGGCGCCCCTCCTGCGCCTCCAGCGTGAACACCGGGACGAAGCTCAGCGTGATGATCAGCAGCGAGAAGAACAGCGCCGGGCCGACCTCGACCGCGGCGTCGCCGACCACGCGCCACTGCGCCTCGCCTTGCAGGTCTTCGCCCGGATGCTCGTGTCGCCAGGCCTCGATGTGCTTGTGCGCGTTCTCGATCATCACCACCGCCGCGTCGACCATTGCGCCGATCGCAATCGCAATGCCGCCCAGCGACATCACGTTGGCGTTGACCCCCTGGTAGTGCATGACGATGAAGCTCGCCAGGATGCCGAGCGGCAGCGTGACGATAGCCACGAAGGCCGAGCGCAGGTGGAACAGGAACACCACGCACACCAATGCGACGACGATGAACTCCTCGATCAGCTTGTGGCTCAGGTTCTCGACGGCCCGTTCGATAAGGCTGGAGCGGTCGTAGGTGGGCACGATCTCGACGCCCTTCGGCAGGCCGGCCTGCAGCGAGGCGATCTTGGCCTTGACGGCGGCAATCGTCTCCAGCGCGTTCTTGCCCGAGCGCATCACGATCACGCCGCCGGTGGCTTCGCCCTCGCCGTCGAGCTCGCCGATGCCGCGCCGCATCTCGGGCCCGACCTGGATGCGCGCCACGTCGCCCAGGCGCACGCTGACGCCGGCGTCGGTGGCATTCAGCGGGATCCGGCGGAAGTCGTCCAGCGTCGCCAGCAGGCCCGAGGCGCGCACCACGTACTCGGCCTCGCCCAGCTCCAGCACCGAGCCGCCGGCCTCCTGGTTGGCCTTGCGGATCGCGTCGATGACCGCGCCGTGCGGGATGTTGTAGGCCGCCAGTTTGTCGGGGTCGAGCAGCACTTGGTACTGGCGCACCATGCCGCCGACCGAAGCGACCTCTGCGACGTTCGGCACCGTCTTCAGCTCGTACTTGAGGAACCAGTCCTGCAGCGCGCGCAGCTGTCCAGCGTCCATGCTGCCGCTGCGGTCGACCAGCGCGTACTGGTAGATCCAGCCCACCCCTGTCGCATCCGGTCCGAGCGCCGGCTTGGCCGCGGCGGGCAGGCGCGACTGCACCTGGTTCAGGTACTCCAGCACCCGCGAGCGCGCCCAGTAGGGGTCGGTGCCGTCCTCGAACAGCACGTAGACGAAGCTGTCGCCGAAGAAGGAGTAGCCGCGCACGACCTTGGCCCCCGGAACCGACAGCATGGTCGTCGTCAGCGGGTAGGTGACCTGGTTCTCGACGATGCGTGGCGCCTGGCCCGGGTAGGTGGTGCGGATGATGACCTGCACGTCCGACAGGTCGGGCAACGCGTCGAGCGGCGCGCGCTGCACGGCCCACAGCCCCCAGGCGGTGACGAGCAGCGTCGCCAGCAGCACCAGGAAGCGGTTGACGAGCGACCAGCGGATCAGCGCGGTGATCATCGCGAGGCTCCTGCGGCTGCCGGCACCGCTGGCGGCAGCAGCGTGAGCCGCGTCACCGTCGGCCCGTCATCGGGGTGCATGTAGAACTCGAAGTCGACCCGGTCGCCGGCCTCCAGGCCGCGCGGTCGCTGATTCGGCGGCGGCAGCCTGAACTCCATCGTCATCGCGTCCCACTGGAGGCTCGGCACCGGCCCGTGGCTGAGCGTCACGGTGTCGCGGCCCAGGGCCTCGATCAGCGCCTCGCCGCGGTGGCGCTCGGCCTTGTCGGCGGCGCTCGGGGCCGGGTTCTGGTTCAGCCGCGCTTCCACCCCTTTCAGGCTCGCCTCGGAGTCGATCAGGAACTGCGACGAGACGACGACGCGCTGCCCGGCCTTCAAGCCGCGCTTGATCTCGGTCCGGCCGCCGGTCTCCAGGCCGGTCTCCACATCGACCGGCGCGAAGCGCCCCCCGTCCTCGGCCACCATCACCACCGCGCGCCGGCCGGTCTGGATCACGGCTTCGGTCGGCACCAGCAGCGCCTTCTCGGCGCGCGTGTCCATGAACTGCATCGTGACGAACAGTCCCGGCACCAGCCGGCCTTCGGGGTTGGCGAACTGCACCCTCGCCTTCAGCGTG
This sequence comes from Methylibium sp., assembly GCA_035553715.1. GTDB lineage: Bacteria > Pseudomonadota > Gammaproteobacteria > Burkholderiales > Burkholderiaceae_C > Methylibium. The sequence continues at coordinate 1,125 of DATMJX010000160.1, read as the reverse complement.
CGCGTGGCCGGGCTCACCTCGGGCAGCAGCGCCTGCACGCTGCCGCGGAACACCGAGCCCGGGACGCCGGGGCTGCGCGCCTCGACCTGGCTGCCGGGGCGCACCAGCGCGGCCTGGCTTTCGGGCAGCTCGGCCAGCGCCCAGACACTGGCCAGGCCGTTGATGCGCGCGAGCATCATCCCGGCGCTCACCGTCATGCCCTCGCGGGCCACGAGTTCGGCCACCACGCCGCTCGACGGCGCGACGAGCGTGACGCGCGGTTGCACCGCGCCGGCCGCCTCGACCCGCGCGACCTGCGCCTCGCTCATGCCCGCCAGCAGCAGGCGCTGCCGCGCCGCCGCCAGCAGGGCCGCGTCACCCGGTGCGATACGTCGCACGGCCAGATACTCCTCCTGGGCCGCCACCCAGTCGGGCACGTAGAGCTCGGCGAAGGGCTGGCCGGCGCGCACGCGGTCGAGCGTGGCGCGCACATGCAGCTTCTCGAGGTAGCCGGTCGCGCGCGCCTGCACCAACGACTGGTCGCGCTCGTTCCAGGCGATGCTGCCGACCGCGCTGACCATGGGTTGAAGCACCCCCTCCTCGACCACGGCGGTGCGCACGCCCAGGTTCTGCTGGATGCGCGGGCTCACCGTCACCGTGCCCCGGTCATCGCCGCCGGCGCCGCCATAGACCGGCACCAGCATCATGTCCATGAAGGGTGACTTGGCCGGTGCGTCGAAGCGCTTCCCCGGCACCATCGGGTCGTGGTAGTAGAGGATGGGCTTGCCGGTGGCCGGGTCGACCTCGCCGGCCTTCAGGCCCTGCTCGATGTGGCGCCGTGTCGCGGCCTCGCCAGCGGCGACGCTGCTGGTCGGGTCTTCCACGGGTGTCGTCGCCACGGAGGCGGCTGGACCGGACTCGGCCCTGCCCTGCATCATGCCGAACTGGTGGAGTGCGTAGCCGCCGGCGCCCAGCGCGGCCAGCACGGCCGCGGCGATCAGGATGTTGCGCAGCTTCATGGCGTGCTCCTCGGAAGGGCCTGGCCGTCGGGCTGCGGCATCAGGAAGTTCAGTTGAGCCCAGAGGCGAGCGATGTCGGCCTCGATGGACAGGCGGTCCAGATGGACCTGCAGCGCGTTGCGGCGCG
>DATMJX010000159.1:0-2395 GCA_035553715.1 Methylibium sp. | reverse complement strand
GAAGTTGACCAACACCGAGCCACCGTCGAACAGGGCCGACAGGGAGCCGCTGACGCGCACGCCGGAGGTGAACACGTCCGGGCTGACGTTCGCTCCGACCACCGCCTTGACCTCGGCGCCGCGGTCGATCGTGAACTGGATTGAAGTCATGACGGCGCTGTCGGCGCCGTCGTAGCGAAGGCGGCCCTCAGGCCCGGCCAGCAGCGCACCGTTCGAGGCGGCCGTCGGGCCGACGAAGTACTGCGCCGTACCGTCGAGAGAGGCATCGGTGCCCAGGAACTCGAAGGTCACCGTGGCATGGGCGCCCGGAGCGATGTCCACCGACACCGACGACACCCGTGCGTCGCGCACGGTGCTCTGCTGGTTGATGTCGTCGTGAAAGTCGTCGATCGTGTAGTAGTCCGAGGTGTGCCCGGTGCTCGGAACCTGGCACACGCCGCCCGGCACGGCGATCGTGACCGTGTCGCCCGCCGCCTCGGTGACCATCGTCGGCAGCCACGCGTCGTTCGCGTAGGTCAGCACCAGAGCCGTCACGCCGGTCAGCCGCAGGTTGGTGCCGTTGTTGACCGCGCTGGTGTAGCCGGTGGCGCGCACGATGTCGCCGACCTTGAAGCCGTCCGTGATGAACGAGCCGGAGGTACGGGTGATGGTGCGCGCCGCGGCGTCGAGCGCCATATCGGTCGAGCTGCCGGTCGTGGCCGGGGTGGTATCGAAGTCGGCGCCGAGCGCGCCCTCCCACAGCTCCGTGTGGCCGCCGAGCTGCAGCTCCTGGCTCAGCGAGAAGGCGCCCGAGCGCAGGCCGTGCCGCGGGTTCGAGAACTGCTGATCGCGGCGGATCGAGTCGGACTCGAAAGACTCCTTGCTCAGGCCACCCGAGGTGTCGGGGCGGAAGTTGTAGAGCTGTCCGGCGTTGGTCAGGGCCAGCGTTCCGAGCGCCGCCTGCTTGCCGATCGCGATCTGGCGAAAGAGGTTCTGAGCGATAGCCATGATGAGCCTTTCGAGGTAGCCAAAGAAAAAGCCGCCCGAAGGCGGCTTGTGGGTAACTGCTGCCGGCCCTGCCGTTCAGCTGAAGATGTCTGCGTGGTAGCGGATGCGCACCACCAGGCAGTAGCGGTCGGCCGGGCCATCGCTGCGCGAAATGCTCGGCGTCGCGTCGATGTGCGTCGTCACGCCCTGCTCCGTGAGCGTCAGCCCGCGCGGGAAGGTGCTGCGGATGAGCAGGGCGCGGGTCCAGGCCGGGGCCGCCCCGGCGTTGATCGGGTAGAACAGGCTGACACGGAACAGGCCGATGGCGCGATGCAGCGACGCGCCGATGCTCGGGTTCTCCGGGTCGGACGCTTCAAGGGCGACCTGCTGGTACGGCGCCCCCTGCGCTGGCGCGAGTGGCGCGTTCTCGAACTGGGTGGCAAATCCCGTGCTGATGGTGTTCAGGCGCTTCTCGAGCGCAGCGCGGATCGCCAGCTCGCTCACCGGCTCACCTCACCAGCGGCTTTCGACACAAGGCCCTGGAACTCGACCACCGTGCGCGCCACCATGCCGGACGACTGCGAGCTGTGGCCGTCCTCGAGCTTGCCGATGTAGGGCAATCCGTTGGTGATCCAGATGCTCGGCCCGGCCTTGAAGTTGGCGAGCTTCTGGGTGGCGAGCGCGATCGTGGCACTGCCAGACTTGTCGGCAGCATCCACCACGCCGATCGCGCGTGAGCCGATGCTCACCTGCCAGTTGGCACGCGCCCTGCCGGTGTCGACCGGCGTTCTGAGGATGATCCTGCTCGCCATGTCGATGCCGACCTTGCGGATGACCAGATCGGCGTTGCGCCCTGCTTTCTCGGCGAACTTGGCGAGCTGCAAGCTGAAGGACTTGGCCATCAGATCCTCACCTGGACTTCATAGAGCACCATGACGCCCGCCGGACCGAGGTTCTTCGCCTTGACCACCGTCAGGCCCCTGCCTCCCCAGGCCAGCACGTCGCCCGGCCTGGGCTCGCTCAGGCCCGACGCAGCGATCAGTGCCTGCTGGTCGGTGGACAGGATCAGCGAGCCGTCGACGTGCTTGTCCTCGTAAGGGAAGACGGCGGCCGTGCAGCCATCGACCACCGGCGTCGCCGTCACGGCTCCCGTCTCCGGGTCATAGCCCGACACGCCAGGGCGCGTGAGCGTCGCCGTAGCGCCGAAGCGCTGCAGCAGGCGCAGCGCGGTCGCGGCGGTGCGGGCGTAGTTGAAGCTCACGACGGCAGCCTCTCGCCGGTCTCGAACGCCTCGCGGCCGTCCAGCGCGTTGTGCACGATCACGGTCGGGTCTTCGACGTCAGGCGTGGCGCCGCACCAGCAGTCCGTTTCCTCGTGGTCTCGCAGATCGTCGACAGGCAGGATGTGGAAGCGCGTGCAGGTCGGGTAC
>DATMJX010000158.1:0-9030 GCA_035553715.1 Methylibium sp. | reverse complement strand
GTCTTCGGGCGGCAGCGTGGTGCAGGCGCTGAGCACGCCTACCATCGCGACCAGCCATTGCTTACGGACCGACATGGGACTGATTCTGCTGGAGGCGCTCGGCGCGCTCGTGCTGCTGCTGTTCATCGTGTGGTGGACCATGTTCTCGGGCCGCCGCGGCGGCGAGCGCCCCGACGCCGAGCCGAAGGACGAGCCGCGCGAGTGATCAGGCCGGCGGCGCCTCGCGCGGCGGCAGCAGGAAGCTCGCGAAGCGGGTGCGCAGCCGCCGGCGCAGCGCCGCGTACAGGCGGCCGCGGTCGCCGACGCGCACGTTGCGCGAGCGCAGCGCGACCTTGAAGGCCAGCCAGAAGCTGACCGTGAGGTTCAGCGCGCCGGTCAGCGGCACCGCCGCGAGGCACCACCAGAAGGCCGGCGTCAGCAGCGCCTCCTGGCCCAGCGCGCCGAGCGCCGCGGCGATCTGGCCGGTCGACAGCGTGACGTGGCGCACCTCGATCGGCAGGCCGAAGAAGGCGCACACCACCGGCACCAGCCCGAGCAGGAAGCCCAGCGAGACGTTGGCGGCGATGCCGGAGATGTTGTCGCGCCACCAGCGCGACCAGTAGGCGGCGCGCTGCGGGCCCAGCGTCGCGAGGATGCGCGGGTTCCAGCGGATCGCGCTGTCGATGCGGTGCAGCACGAACCAGTTCTCGGCCCAGCCGGCGATCAGGCTGGAGGCGAACAGCAAGATGCCGGTGAAGGCGGCGTAGGCCAGCGTCGGACCGAGCAGCGTCAGGTCGTGCAGCACATGCTCGGCCGAGGCGCGTCCGACCAGCGGCGCGCCGAGCACGGCCTGGGCCACCCACTGCACGAGCAGCACCAGCGGGAACACCATCGCGAGGTTGCCGACGATGCCGGCCGTCTGCGAGCGGATCAGGTGCGCGACCTCGTCGACGAAGCCCTCGACGGCGTCGTCGTCGCTGACGTCCTCGAGCCGGGCCGCCATCGCCGGCGCCGTCATCGCCGGCTGCTTGGTCGCGACGGTCCAGTGCAGCAGGTGGATCAGCACGAAGCTGCCGGCGTAGTTGACGCCGGCGAAGAAGCCGCCCCAGAAGGCCGACAGGCCGAGTGCATAGACCGCGAACTTCGCGAAGGTGGTGCCGGCGATCACGGCGCCGCCGCCGAGCGCCTTCCTCAGCATCGCTCCCCACTCGGCGCGGGTGCGGGTGATGTAGTGCTCGCCGGTGTCGGCGCTGCGCTCGGCGATGCGGCGCGCCAGCATCGAGTACTGGCGCGCGAACAGCGCGCGCACGCTGCGCCGCTCGCCGGCCTGGCGCACCAGGCCGGCGAGCAGGTGCTGCACCTCGGCGCGCTGCTCGCGCGAGCCCGCGGCGGCCAGCAGCAGGCCGAGCAGCGCGTCCATGCGCTCGGTGCGCGCGCGCAGCTGGTCGACCTCGAACAGCAGGTCCACCGAGATGCCATGCGCCGCCAGGTGGCCGCGCACGCTGGCCGCGGCGCGGCGGCAGGCGTCGAGCAGCGCGCGCAGGAAGTGCGCCTCGCGCAGCGCGGTCGCGCTGTCGCCCGCCTCGGCCGCGGCGCACAGGCGCTCGGTGCTGCGCGGCAGCTGGCGAAAGGGCTGGGCGACCAGTAGCGCCTCGTCCATGCGCCGGCGCAGCGCACCGCCGCCGCCGGCCGCGCCGACCTGGGCGGCCAGCAGCCGCAGCGCATCGCGCGCAGCGTCCTGCCAGGGCCGCTCGGGCGGCGCGGCCTGCGACCACAGCGCTGCGACGCGCTCGAGCGTGACCTCGTCCAGCGCAGCGAGCCAGTCGGCGTCGCCGTCGTCGCTGAACAGCAGCGCGAACAGCTCGCCGAGGTCGGCGGTGTCGGGCGTCGGCGGCAGGAAGCGCAGGCGCAGGCGTTCGCCGAGCTCGCTGAACAGCGCGTTGCGCGGCGCGAAGCCGTGGTCGGCCAGCAGCGCGGCGAGGTCGGTCTCGGCGCGGAAGGTGCGCAGCAGGCCGACCACGCGCACGTGATGCTCGGGGTGGCGCTCGAGCACGCCGAGCAGGTGCCGCAGGCGCCGCAGCGGCAGCGGCGAGCCGGTCGGCTCGCCGCCGTCGGCGCTCGGTGCGGGCGCATGCCGCAGCCATTCGAGCAGGCGGGCGAGCCAGAGGTGGCGCTCGGCCTGCGGCGCGCGGGGATCGGCCGCGTTCAGCAGCGCGGTGAGATCCCAGCCGCGCCGGGCGGCGACGCCGGCACTCAATGCAGGGCGGACTGCTGCGACAGCTCGAAGGGCGGGATCGCGGCCTCGAACCAGTGCGCGTCGTCGGTGATGCAGAAGTAGCTGCCGCGCATCGTGCCGCGCGGCGCGGCCAGGCGCGTCCAGCTCTGGTACTCGAACTGCTCGCCCGGCTGCAGCAGCGGCTGGGCGCCGACGACGCCCAGGCCGCGCACCTCCTGCACGCCACCGCTGGCGTCTTCGATCAGCCAGTGACGCGCGACCAGCTGGGCCGCCTGGTCGCCGGTGTTGACCACGGTCACGTGGTAGGCGAAGGCCCAGGCGCGCTGCTCGGGCGCCGATTGCTCGGGCAGGTAGCGCGCGACGACGCTGACGGTGAACTCGGGGCGGGCCATGCGGGCGAGTTTAGGGCCTCGCGCCGGGCGGGCCGGGCGCGATGTCGAAGGCCACGCAGACGCGTTCGCTGGCGGCGCTGAACGGGATCGTGCGGTGGAACAGCGAGGAGGGGAAAAGCACGATGTCGCCCACCTCGGGCGCGATCACGCGGCGCGGGAAGTTCGCGTGTTCGCGCGGGTAGTCGTCGCCGTCGGTGCTGAACTCGATGCAGCCGTCCTCGCTGCCCGGCGCGCGCGGCGGCATCGCCAGGTAGACCACGCCGCTGAGCCAGCCGCTCTCGTGGATGTGCGAGCTGAGGTGGCCGCCCTGGCGCATCCGCACGTACCAGGAGCTGCTGAACACCGTGGCGGCGGGGAAGTCGCGCGCGTACTCGGCGTCGCGCCCGGCGAGGCCCGCGCGGTAGCGCGCGATCTCGGCCGTGATGGCCGCCGCGAGCGCGCGGAACGAGTCCTCGGGCCGGCGGAACAGGTTGCCGGCGGACTGGACGCCGCGCACCAGCCGGCCCTGCTTGCGCTCGGCGAGGTCGGCCTGCTCGACGTCGCGCAGCAGCGCGGCGACCAGCGCACCGCCGGGCGCGAGCTCGGCGAGCCGGCCATGGTGGACGTAGGCGAGCGGGTCGCGGCAGAAGCGGTACTCGTCCGGCACCCCGAAGCTGGCCGCATGGTGGGCCGACAGCGTGGCGAGCAGCGGCGCGTGGTGCGGCGAGGCGGCCAGCATCGGTGCGAGCGCCGCGCGGAACTCCTCGAGGCGGCGCGTCTTGTAGAGGCAGTACAGGCGCCGCTCCCGCCAGTCGCGCAGCTGCGAGCGCTCGAAGTGCGGGATCGCCTCGTCGAGCCGGCCGGCATCGTGGCAGAAGATGCCGAGGTTGTAGTGCGCCTCGGCGTGCTTGGGCGCGACCGCGAGCGCGGCGCGCCAGGCGGCCAGCGCGCCGTCGATCTCGCCCATGTCCCAGCGGGTCTCGCCGAGGTTGTTGTGGGCGTCGGCATAGCCAGGCTCGAGCGCGACGGCGATGCGCAGCTCCGACTCGGCCTCGGCCAGCCGGCCCCGGGCCCGCAGCGCCGAGGCCAGGCTCAGGTGGCCCTTGGCGCTGGGGCTGATCGTGAGCGCGGCGCGGTAGCTGGCGATCGCCTCGTCGAGCCGGCCCTGCGCCTGCAGGGCCGCGCCGAGGTTGGCGTGCGCGGCCATGTAGCCCGGCTGCAGGCTCACCGCGCGCTGCAGGCTCGCCACCGCCGCCTCGGTGCGGCCCAGGTCCTTCAGCGCGGTGCCGAGGTTGTAGTGCGCGACGGCGAAGTCGGGCTTGACCGCGATCGCGCGCTGGTAGGCGTCGATCGCCTCGTCCAGCTCGCCGAGGCGACCCAGCGTGACCGCGAGGTTGAACTGCAGCTCTGGCGACTCGGGCACCAGCTCCGCGGCCCGGCGGAAGCTGCCGACCGCGCGCGCGAGCTGGCCCTGCTCGGAGCAGGCGCCACCGTGCAGGTTGTGCAGCGCCACGTCCTGCGGATAGCTCTTGAGCAGCCGCACGGCCTCGGCCTCGACCTGGGGCCATTGCCCGGCCTGGTACAGCGCCAGCAGCGCGTTCATCTCGGCGCGCGTCGGGCTGCGGCGGGGGAGGGGGGGGCTTGCTTGCATGGGCTGGCGAGCGTAGCCACAGCGGGCCGGGCCGACAAGGCGTGCTTCCCTACGTGCGTCCCTAGAATCGCGGCGATGAGCGCTCCCACCTTCCGCATCGCCCCCAGCCTCCTGTCGGCCGACTTTGCTCGGCTGGGGGAGGAAGTGAAGAACGTCATCGCCGCCGGCGCCGACTGGATCCACTTCGACGTGATGGACAACCATTACGTGCCCAACCTGACCTTCGGGCCGATGGTCTGCGAGGCGCTGCGCAAGCACGCGGTCCGGCCCGACGGCACGCGCGTGCCGATCGACGTGCACCTGATGGTGCAGCCGGTCGACGCGCTCGCGCTGGCCTTCGCCAAGGCCGGCGCCGACCTGATCACCTTCCACCCGGACGCCAGCCCCCACGTGGACCGCACGCTGCAGCTGATCCGCGGCGCCGGCTGCCAGGCCGGGCTGGTGTTCAACCCGGCGGCCCCGCTCGACGTGCTCGAGTGGACGCTCGATCAGCTCGACCTGGTGCTGCTGATGAGCGTGAACCCGGGCTTCGGCGGGCAGAGCTTCATCCCGGGGGCGCTGAAGAAGCTCGAGAAGGTGCGTCGCCTGATCGAGGCCAGCGGCCGCGACATCCGCCTCGAGGTCGACGGCGGCATCAAGACCGACAACATCCGCGCCGCCGCCGATGCCGGCGCCGACACCTTCGTGGCCGGCAGCGCGATCTTCGGCCAGCCCGACTACAAGGCCGTGATCGACGCGATGCGCGCCCGGCTGGCCGGATGATCGTTCCGCAGTTCTGGGCCGAGGGACGCGCCCAGGACCGGCGGGGCGGGCGGCAGGTGACGGTGCGGCGCTTCGGCTGGTCCGACACCAGCGCCGAGGCAGCCCAGGCGATGGCCGACCAGCGCACCCGCGAGGCGCTGGCCCGCGTGCTGGGCGGCGAGAAGCTCGATCGGCGCGAGCCGAAGCGCGCCTACAACGGGGCCCAGGGCGTGCCGATCCGCGAGGAGGTTCTCGCGCGGCAGGGCGACAGCGTGATCACCCGCAACGCCTACGGTGCGCCCTGCCTGAACACGCCGAACGTGCTGTTCGTCGACATCGACTTCCACCGCGAGGCCCCGCTGCGCTTCCTGCTCGCGGTGCTGGCCGCGCTCCTGGCGGCGTCCGCGGCCGCCGCCTGGCTGCTGGAATCCAGGCTGGTCGGCATCGTGTGGGCCGTGTTGTCGCTGCTGGCCTTCGTCGACGTCGCCCAGCGCCTGTACCGCCTCGGTCTGCGCCTGCGCGGCGATGCCGAGACGCGGGCCCGGCAGCGCGTGGCGCGCTTCGCGGCGGCCCGGCCGGACTGGGGCCTCGACGTCTACCGCACGCCGGCCGGCCTGTGCGTGCTGGCGACGCATGCGACCTTCGATCCGCGCGGACCCGAGGTGACGGCCTGCTTCGATGCCCTGGGCGCGGACCCGGTCTACGTCGCGATGTGCCGCAACCAGCATTGCTTTCGCGCCCGCCTTGGGCCCAAGCCCTGGCGCATCGGCATCGCCGCTCACCTGCGGCCGCGCCCCGGGGTCTGGCCCGTCGCGCCGGAGCGCCTGCCGGTGCGCACGGCGTGGATCGCGGCCTACGAGGCGGCGGCGCGGGGCCATGCGGCCTGCCGCTGGCTGGAGTCGCTCGGCAGCCGCGCCGTGCATCCGGCGGCGCGGGCCGTCCAGGCGCTGCACGACGACTGGAGCGGCGCCCGCAGCGGCCGGCCGATCGCCTGAGCGCCGTCAGGGCCTGGTCGATCGAACGCGCAGCGGCCTCAATACACGAGGTCCGCGCGGCGGCACATCAGGTCCATCTGGTGCACGTCGGCGTAGCCGACCGAGACGCCGAGCAGGCGCAGCGTCGGGTCGACGACCGAGCGCAGCAGCGGCACCAGCAGCGGGTCGGTGACGGTCGAGGTCAGCAGCGAGCTCACGGCGTTGAGCGTCGGGTTGATCAGCGCGCCGAGCACCGCGGGCGAGGTCGACAGCGTCATGCCGCTGACCAGCGTGCTGAGGGCCTGGTCGACCGTGCTCGAGGGCAGTGAGTCGATGCGCTGCACGCTGTCATCGACGCTGCTGCCGGGCGGGCCGCCGTCGCCGAAGCTCAGCGCTTCGACCCCCGGGTCGGTGAGATCGACCGAGGCGGCGCCACGCACCGACACCAGGCCGACGCCGAGCACCGACACCTGCGTCAGCGTGGCCGGCACCGTGCAGGCCGACGGCGCCGTCGCGAGGTTGGCCGGCAGCACGCCGGAGAGGCAGGCGGTGAGCACGCCGCTGGTCGCGTCGATGCCGACCATCGAGCGCTCGGCGGTCGGGCCGCAGCGCATCTGCGTCAGCGTGGCCTGCGCCGGCAGGCCCTCGAGGTACAGGGGCAGGTTGAGCGCGCTCAGCGAGATCAGGCCGAGGTTCAGGTTCAGCGCCTGGACGTTGAGCTTCAGGCGCACCTGCGAGGTCCGGGCGGTGGCGCCGACGCCGCCGACGGCCAGCTGCGCGGGCTCGATCACGACGGCCTGCAGCGACACGTTCGCGACGCCCGGCAGGTTGATGACGGTGCCGAGGTCGAGCAGGTGGTTGCGGTTGGCGATCTGCGCGGCGGTCATCAGCAGGTCGAAGGCGCTGATCTGCGCCTCGCCGGCGGCCGACGGCGTCGGCGAGTCGACGCTGAGCAGGTCGGACAGCGCGACGTTGAGGTTCGGCGCCTGCAGCGCGAGCGCCTGCAGCACCGCGGCCGACGCCGCCTGGTCGGCCGACAGCGCGTTGGCCGAGGCCAGCAGCAGGTTGCCCAGCGAGACGTTGCTGGCCAGCAGCTGGTCGACCGTGCCGACGCTGATCGGGTCGGCCTGGGCCAGGTCCAGCAGCCGGACCTTCGCGTTCGCGAGGCCCTGGTAGGAGAGCAGGTCCAGCGTCACGCTGCTGCCGAGCAGCTGGCCCAGCAGCCGGTTGACGATGGAGGCGTCGCTCAGGCCGAGCAGGCCGCTGCCGATCGAGAAGGTGTCGATCGGCCGCCCGGAGGCGGTCGCCTCGGCGTCGATGCGGTGGCTGGCCGAGCCGCCGAGCACCAGCAGGTAGGGCACGTCGCGCGTCAGCCGCACCCGCACGGCGTTGAACTCGGCGCCGCCCGGGTTGCCGGGCTCGAAGTAGTTGCTGAGCGTCTCGGGCGTCTGCGCGCGGCCGTCGACGGCCCAGACGCCGCACTCGGTGGCGAGCGTGCCGGCGTCGGGGAAGTCGTTGGCGCGCGCGATCGCCCGTGCGGTCGTCGCCGGCGCGACGCAGCCGGCGTCGAGCATCTGCACCGCCGCCAGCGCGGCCGCGTCGGCCGCCTTCTGCAGCGAGCGCTGCGCATGGAAGAGGTTGGCGACGTCGAGCACCATCAGTGCCGCGGCGGCCACGGCCAGGCCGGCGGCCCCGAGGATCAGGACGCCGCCGCGCTGGCGGCGCCGCTCAGCGCGAACGGCCGGCGTCGCCACTGCTGCTCGTCGTGCCGGTGGCCGCGCCGGCGGTCGCGGCCGGGGAGCTGCCGGGCGCCCGGAAGCTGTCGAGGTAGCGGCGGTAGACCAGCGTCGCGACCTCGCCGGACACCGGGTGCGCCGTGCCGGCCTGGCTGCCGCCGCGCTGCAGCGCCAGCCAGTGGCGGGTCGCCCCGCCGATCGGCGACGAGGCGGCCGGGGCCGCCGGCGCGGCCGCGGGCGGGGACTCGACGGTCTGCGCCGTGGCGGCTGCGGCGCCGAGCGCGCAGGCGGCGAGGAGGAAGATCGACTTCATCGGGCATCTCCGGTCAGGAAGGTCAGGCGGTGCTCGCGCCCGGGGGCAGCGTCGGGGGGCGTCGGTGCCCGCGGCAGGCCCGGGGACGCCGCGCAGCCGCTGCTGCCGCGGCCGAGCGCGAGCTGCACCGGGTCGGGCGCCTGGCCGCGGCCGGTGGGCGCCGCGTTGGGCGCGCAGCCGGGGGCGGGGCCCTCGACGCTGCGGCGGTAGAGCGCCAGATTGGCCTGGATGCGCGCATCCTGCGGCGCCAGCTCGGCGGCCGTGAGCAGCGGGCGGCGCGCTTGCTCGGGCCGTCCGCTGAGCAGCAGCGCGTAGCCGAGGTCGGACAGCAGGCCCGCGTGCGTCGGGTCGCGCGTCGCGGCGCGGTCGAGCAGCAGCGCCGCCGTCGCGAAGTCCTGGCGTGCGCCGGCGATGAGGCCGAGGCCGTGATAGGCGCGCGCCGCCAGGGGCGTGTCCAGCAGCGCGCCGTAGAGGGTGGCGGCCGTCTGGGTGTCGCCGCTGGCGCGCAGCGCATCGGCCTTGAGCAGGGTCACCTCGGGGCTGCCGCCATGGCGGGCCTCGAGCGCCTGCAGGTGGGCGTAGGCCGCGTAGTGCTGGCCGTCGCGGCTGAGCTGCTCGATCACGGCCAGGTAGGTCTGGCGGTTGTCGGGGGTCGCCGTGGCGGCCGCCGGCTCGGCCACCGGCCGGGCGGCCATGGCGGCCGGGCGTGTCGGCGGCGTCGCGCGCGGCTCCGCGACGGCCGTGCCCGCGCCCGCGGGCCACACCGTCGCGCAGCCCTGCAGCAGCAGGCCGAGGCTCAGCAGGGCGATGCGGGCGGGCCAGGGGGAAGGGGTCATGGGAAGCCTCCTGGGGTCACATGCGACCGAGCGAGCGGACGACGGCGAGGAAGCCGGGGCCGGCGACGACGATCAGCAGCGCGGGCAGCAGCGTCAGCACCATCACGCCGGTCATCTTCACGTTGAGCTTGCCGACCTGCTCGCGCAGCGCGGCGCGGCGCTTCTCGCGCAGCCGCTGGCCGAACTGCTTGAG
>DATMJX010000157.1:0-15161 GCA_035553715.1 Methylibium sp. | reverse complement strand
GTGCCCTACCTGATGCTGGCCGGCAACCTGGTGGCGGGGTGGCAGATGGCGCGCGCGCTGCTCGTGGCCGAACGCGGTGGCGAGGACCGCGTCTTCCTGCAGGCGAAGGTGACGACCGCGCGGTTCTACGCCGAGCACCTGCTGACCCGCGTGCCGGGCCTGCGCGATGCGATTCTCGAGGGCGCGGATTCGGTCACCGCGCTGCCCCCCGACGCCTACTGAGAAGGCGGGCGCGCGGCCTCAGTCTGCGAACTCGGCATCGCAATCGCAGCCGGCCCCGGCGGCGATCCAGCGCCGCATGGTGGCTGCGAGCGCACGCCCCAGCCAGGCCGGCCCAGCGATACGTGCGCTGGCAGCCAGCAGGCCGCAGCGGTAGCGGCCGGTCTCGTCATCCCACTGCAACCGCGCGCAGGCGCCGCGCCAGCGACGGCTCGCGATGCGGCCGATGGGGCAGGGCTCGATGAGGCAGCACACCCCGCAGCCATTGCATGCGGCACCGGGCGAGGGTTTCGCTGGTGCAGCGGGGTGGATCGCGATGCTCCGAGAGACCATGCGCCAGTGTCCCTGGCGATGGCCGTGGACGAAGCCGCGAGCAGGGCCGGCAAAGCCCGCTTGTCCGGCGCGCCCCCAAAGAAAAGGGCCGGCAAGGCCGGCCCTTCGGGGTTGGCGCCCGGTGCCTCAGACCGCGAAATCCTCCAGCGTGCGGCCCGCCGCCAGCGCAGCCTTCAGCCAATTCGGCTGCAGGCCTCGCCCGCTCCAGCTGTTGCCGCTGCTGGGGTCACGGTACTTGGCAGCGATCTTGCGGGCGCTCTTCGCGGACGCCGACTTGGACGACAGGCCCGCCTTGCGGGCGCCGCCCCCCAGTTCGGCCAGCGTCACGCCGTGCTCGGCCATCAGCGCCTTGATCCGGTCGATCACCGCGGCTCGCTCGGTGCGCCGGGCGTCCTCGATCTGCCGTGACAACGCGGCTGCCTGTTGTTCTAGGGCGGCCTTTTGCGCGAGCAGTTCTTGATATGTCGGCATCGGGGTATCTCCATTTTTCGACGACCCCCGGATTCTAATTACTTATAGCCAACCCGATCGAGTATCTGCTGGACTCGGACCGAATTGGTGCCGACCACCGAAATCGGAATCAACTCGGCCTTGAAGGGGCCGAAGGCGTCGAGGGCCGGATTTGAGAGCTTCACCGACTTGACCACCGAATACTCGTTGTTGCCGTTCGCGAAATAGGCCTGGGCGGAATCACTGGCCAGGTATTCGAGGAACTTGACCGCGGCCTCGCGGTTCTTGGCGTTGCGGGCGACGCCGCCGCCGGCGATGTTCATGTGGGTGCCGGCGCCGGCCTGGTCGGGGAAGACCACGCCGATCTTCTCGACCACCGCCTGATCCTCGGGCTTGTTCGAGCGCATCAGGCGGGCGAGGTAGTAGGTGTTGGTCACGCCGATCCCGCACTCGCCGCTGGCGACCGCCTTGATCTGGTCGGTGTCACCGCCCTTGGGCGCGCGCGCCATGTTGTCGACCACGCCCTTGAGCCAGGTTTCGGTCGCGGCGGCGCCGAGGCGCTCGTACATCGCGCCGAACAGCGACAGGTTGTAGGGATGGCTGCCGGAGCGAGTGCAGACCTTGCCCTTGTTCTTCGGGTCGCCGAGTTCGGCGTAGGTGTCGACGTCCTCGCGCTTGATGGTCGCCTTGTTGTAGACGATCACGCGCGCCCGGGTCGAGAAACCAAACCACTGCGAGCCCTGCCCACCATCCTTGCCGCGCAAGTTGGCCGGGATGCGGCTGTCGAGCAGCTTGCTGCGGACCGGCTGGAACAGGCCGTCGACCTCGGCGCGCCACAGGCGTGCGGCGTCGACGAGCAGGATCAGATCGGCCGGGCTCGAGCTCCCCTCGCTGCGCAAGCGCGCCAGGATGCCGGCGTCGTCGGCGTCGACGCGGTTGATCTTGATGCCGGTCGACTTGGTGAAGTCGGCATACAGCGCCTCGTCGGTCTGGTAGTGGCGGGCGGAATACAGGTTCAACACCTGCTCCTGCGCGACGGCGGCGCAGGCAGTGGCGGCGGTCAGCGTGGCGACGAGGATGCGACGCAGCAGCAGGGCGGGGCGAGAAGGCATGCGATCTCCAGATTCGGCAATTCCGCAAGTATAGACACAAACGAGAATGATTCGTGTCTGCTAATGCCGGCGTTGCCGGCATCCCGAGGCGATCTCAGGCCGACGGCGGCACGTAGCCAGCCGGCTGTTCGGCGCCCGCGCCGAAGAAGTAGTTCTCCATCTGCCGGGCCAGGTACTGGCGGGCGCGCGCATCGGCGAGGTTCAGACGGTTCTCGTTGACCAGCATGGTCTGGTGCTTGATCCAGCCGGCCCAGGCCTCCTTGCTGACGCTGTCGTAGATGCGCTTGCCCAGCTCGCCGGGGTAGGGCGGGAAATCGAGGCCGTCGGCCTCCTTTTTCAGGATCACGCAGTTCACGGTACGGGCCATCTCGAAACTCCTGCAAAGGGAAGGGCGAAGCTCAGGCGAGCTTCTTGACCAGCACCTGCGAGCGCCGGTCCCAGTTGTACTTGCGCTTGCGCGCCTCGGGCAGCCAGTCGGCGTCGACCTGCTGGAAGCCGCGCTTGATGAACCAGTGCATCGTGCGCGTCGTCAGCACGAAGATGCTCTCCAACCCCTGGGCCTTGGCACGCTGCTCGACGCGCTTGAGCATGCGCTCGCCGTCGCCCTGGCCCTGCACGTTCTGGCTCACGGTCAGCGCGGCCATCTCGCCGGTGCGGGCCTCTGGGTAGGGGTAGAGCGCCGCGCAGCCGAAGATCACGCCGTCGTGCTCGATCACCGTGTACAGGCCGATGTCGCGCTCGATCTCGGTGCGATCGCGCTTGACCAGCGTGCCGTCGCGCTCGAAGGGCTCGATCAGCTGCAGGATGCCGCCGATGTCGTCGGCGGTGGCCTCGCGCAGGCTCTCGAGCTTTTCATCCACCACCATCGTGCCGATGCCGTCGTGGGTGTAGACCTCGGTCAGCAGGGCGCCGTCGGCCGCGAAGGGCAGGATGTGCGAGCGCTCGACGCCACCCTCGCAGGCCTTGATGCAGTGGCGCAGGTAGAAGGCGGTGTCGGTCGGCGCCGCGGCGCCGGGCAGGGCGGCCAGCAGGCGCTTGGCGTCGGCCAGTGCGAGCTCGGTGTCGATCGGGCTGTCGGGGTCGTTGTACTGCTCGCGGATCCCCGGCACCTCGGTCAGGAACAGCAGCTTGTCGGCCTGCAGCGCGATCGCGGTGGAGGTCGCCACGTCCTCCATCGTCAGGTTGAAGGCCTCGCCGGTCGGCGAGAAGCCGAAGGGCGAGAGCAGCACCACCGCGCCGATGTCGATCGCGCGGCGGATCGCCGCCGCGTCGACCTTGCGCACCAGGCCGCTGGACATGAAGTCGACGCCGTCGACGATGCCCACCGGCCGTGCGGTCAGGAAGTTGCCCGACACCACCCGCACCGTCGCGTTGGCCATCGGCGTGTTCGGCAGGCCCTGCGAGAACGCCGCCTCGATCTCGAAGCGCAGCTGGCCGGCGGCCTCCTGGGCGCAGTCGAGCGCGACCGCGTCGGTGATGCGCAGGCCGTGGCTGAAGCGCTCTGGATGGCCCTTGGCATGCAGCTGCTCGCTGACCTGCGGGCGAAAGCCGTGCACGAACACGAGCTTGATGCCCATCGCGTGCAGGATCGAGAGGTCCTGCACGAAGGCGTTGAGCTTGCCGGCGGCGATGCCCTCGCCCGCCATCGCGATCACGAAGGTCTTGCCTCGGTAGGCGTGGATGTAGGGCGCGACCGAGCGGAACCAGGGAACGAAGGTGTGCGGAAAGACGAAGTCCATGGCGGTGCGGCGGTCTGCGCGGATTGTGCCGCAGGGTCTCCCGCGTTGACGGCGCCGCGTCGGCGCGCGAGCATCGGCCCCTTTTGTAGTTTCGGGAGTACCCATGGACATGATGAAGACCCACGGCGCCTTCAGCTGGCTGGAGCTGACGACCACCGATCCGAAGGCCGCGCTGAGCTTCTACACCACGCTGTTCGGCTGGACGGTGCAGACGATGGAGATGTCCCAGGGCAGCTACAACGTGGTGCACATCGGCGACACGCCGGTCGGCGGCATCATGGCCCCGGCCCCCGGCGCACCGGCGACGCCGCCGGCCTGGGGCTGCTACATCACGGTGGAGAACGTCGACCTGACGGCCGCCCACGCGCTGGCGCTCGGCGGACGCGTGCTGGTCGAGCCGATGGACATTCCGGGCGTCGGCCGCTTCTGCATGATCCAGGATCCGCAGGGCGCGATGGTCAACCTGATCACCTACGAGGCGGGCTGAGCCCGGCGGGCGCGCCGATAATGCGCGCCTCGTGAATCGTCCGGACGCCGCACCGGGCACGGCGCCGCGGCCGCCGTTGCCCGAGATCACCTTCCCCGAAGCGCTGCCGGTCTCGGCCCGGCGCGACGAGATCGCCGCAGCCGTGCGCGAGCACCAGGTCGTGATCGTCTGCGGCGAGACCGGCTCGGGCAAGACCACGCAGCTGCCCAAGCTGATGCTCACGCTCGGGCGTGGCAAGCTCAACGCGAGGCCGGGCCAGCGCGCCCGCCTGATCGGCCACACCCAGCCGCGGCGCATCGCCGCGAGCTCGGTGGCCAAGCGCATCGCCGACGAGCTGAAGACGCCGCTCGGCGCGGTGGTCGGCTACAAGGTGCGTTTCCAGGACCGGCTCACGCGCGAGGCTTCGGTCAAGCTGATGACCGACGGCATCCTGCTGGCCGAGACCCAGACCGACCCGCTGCTCGAGGCCTATGACACGCTGATCATCGACGAGGCCCACGAGCGCAGCCTCAACATCGACTTCCTGCTCGGCTACCTCAAGCAGATCCTGCCGCGGCGGCCCGACCTGAAGATCATCGTGACCTCGGCGACGATCGACGCCGAGCGCTTCGCGAAGCACTTCGAGAGCCGCAAGGGCCCGGCGCCGGTGATCCAGGTCTCGGGCCGGCTCTACCCGGTCGAGCAGCGCTGGCGCGCCTTCGAGGAGAGCCGCGACCACGACCTCAACGACGCGATCACCGACGCCGTCAGCGAGCTCTGGTCGGTCACGCCCAGCGGCGACATCCTCGTCTTCCTGCCCGGCGAGCGCGAGATCCGCGAGGCCACCGACACGCTGCGCAAGCACCTGGCGCGCTTCCCGCTGATGCGCGACGTCGACCTGCTGCCGCTGTTCGGGCGGCTGTCGCAGCCGGAGCAGGACCGCGTGTTCGAGACCGGCGGCGGCGCGCGCATCGTGCTCGCGACCAACGTCGCCGAGACCTCGCTGACGGTGCCCGGCATCCGTTACGTGATCGACGCCGGCACCGCGCGGGTGAAGCGCTACAGCTACCGCAACAAGGTCGAGCAGCTGCAGGTCGAGCCGATCAGCCAGGCCGCGGCCGACCAGCGCGCCGGGCGCTGCGGCCGCGTTGCCGACGGCGTGTGCATCCGGCTCTACGACGAGAAGGACTACGCCGCGCGGCCGCGCTTCACCGACCCGGAGATCCTGCGCAGCTCGCTCGCCGGCGTGATCCTGCGCATGAAGGCGCTGCGGCTCGGCGCGGTCGAAGACTTCCCCTTCCTCGAGCCGCCGCCGCGCAAGGCGATCGCCGACGGCTACTCGCTGCTGCAGGAGCTCGGCGCGGTCGACGAGGCCAACGAGCTGACGCCGATCGGCAACGAGCTCGCCAAGCTGCCGCTGGATCCGCGCATCGGGCGCATGATCCTCGCGGCGCGCGAGCGCCAGTCGCTCGCCGAGGTGCTGGTCATCGCCGCGGCGCTGAGCGTGCAGGACGTGCGCGACCGCCCGCTCGAGCAGCAGCAGGCGGCCGATGCGAAGCACAAGCTGTTCGACGACGAGCGCTCGGAGTTCGTCGGCTACCTGAAGCTGTGGCAGTGGATCGAGCAGGGGCGCGGCGTGCACGGCCATGCCGGGGCGGCGAGCGACACGCACAAGCTCAGCAACCGCCAGCAGGAGCAGCGCCTGCGCGAGCACTTCGTCAACCCGCGGCGCGTGCGCGAGTGGCGTGACATCCACTCGCAGCTGCACACCGTCGTCGCCGAGCACGGCTGGCGGCTCAACACCAGCCCGGCAACCTACGAGCAGCTGCACCTCGCGCTGCTGTCCGGGCTGCTCGGCAACATCGGCTGCAAGAGCGACGACGAGGACTGGTACCTCGGCGCGCGCGGCATCAAGTTCTGGCGCCACCCGGGCGCGCACCTGAGCAAGCGGCCGGGGCGCTGGCTGGTCGCGGCCGAGCTGGTCGACACAACGCGGCTGTACGGCCGGGCGCTCGCGGCGATCGAGCCGCCCTGGATCGTCCAGGTCGCCGGCCGGCTGCTGAAGAAGCAGCTGCTCGACCCGCACTGGGAGAAGAAGAGCGCGGAGGTGGTCGCGCTCGAACGCGCGACGCTCTACGGCATCGTGATCTACAACAACCGCAAGGTGAACTTCGGCCAGCTCGAGCCGGCGACGGCGCGCGAGATCTTCATCCGCGAGGCGCTGGTCGCCAGCCTGCGCGAGGACGCCTGGGACACCAAGCTGCCTTTCTTCTCGCACAACCGCAAGCTGGTGCGCCAGGTCGAGGAGCTCGAGCACAAGTCGCGCCGCCAGGACGTGCTGGTCGACGACGAGCTGATCTACGCTTACTACGACCAGCAGCTGCCCAGGGACGTCTGCTCGGGTGCCAGCCTCGAGCGCTGGTATCGCGAGGAGGCCAAGCGCCAACCGCGGCTGCTGATGCTCGGCAAGGACGAGCTGATGCGCCACGAGGCCGCCGGCATCACGACCGCGGCCTACCCGAAGACCGTGCGCCTGGGCGGTATCGACTGCGCCGCCGACTACCTGCACGCGCCCGGCGATGCGAAGGACGGGCTGACCGTCACCGTGCCGATCTATGCGCTCAACCAGGTCAGCGAGGAGCGCTGCGAGTGGCTGGTGCCCGGCCTGCTGAAGGGCAAGGTGCTCGCGCTGCTCAAGAGCCTGCACCAGAAGCCGCGCGCACGGCTCGTGCCGCTGCCCGACTACGCGGCCGAGTTCTGCGAGCTCGCGACCTTCGCCGAGGGCTCGCTGCTCGAGGCGCTGCTCAAGGCGGTGCGCGAGAGCACCCAGCTCGCGGTGCAGCGCAACGACTTCAAGCTCGAGACGCTGGCACCGCACCTGTTCATGAACTTCCGCATCGTCGACGAGCACGGCCGCCAGCTTGGCATCGGCCGCCACCTGCCGACGCTCAAGGCCGAGCTCGGCACGCAGGCGCGCTCGGCCTTCCAGGCGCTCGCAGCGCTCAAGCTCGCGCCGGCCGCGACCGTCGCGCCCGCCGCGACGGGGCAGCCTGCGCCGGCGGTGCGCCGCGCCGCGCCACCGGCTGCCGCCGCGAGTGCGCCGGCACCGGCGCAGCGCCACACTGCCTGGACCTTCGGCGAGCTGCCCGAGCTGATGGAGGTCCGCCGCGGCGGCCAGAGCCTGGTGGGCTTCCCGGCGCTGATCGACAAGGGCACGCATGTCGAGATCGAGGTCTTCGACGAACCGGAGGTCGCGGCGCTGAAGCACCGCGCCGGCCTGCGCCGGCTGGTCGCGCTGCAGATCAAGGAGCCGCTGAAGTACCTGGAGAAGAACATCCCGGAGCTCACCCGCATGGCGGTCGCCTACATGGCGCTCGGCGGGTCGGCCGAGGAGTTGCGCGACCAGGTCATCGAGGTCGCGCTCGAGCGCGCTTTTCTCGCCGACCCGCTGCCGGCCGACGCCGCGGCCTTCGCGAAGCGCGTCGACGAGGGCCGCGCGCGGCTCAACCTGATCGCGCAGGAGGTCGCGCGCCAGGCCGCCGCGGTGCTGGCCGAGCATGCGGGCGCCGCGCGCAAGCTCAAGGACGCGAAGCCGGCCCGGGAGGTCGCCGAAGACATCACGGCCCAGCTGGGCCGGCTGCTGCCCAAGCGCTTCCTGAGCGACACGCCCTGGGCGGCGCTGCAGCACCTGCCGCGCTACCTGAAGGCGGTGACGCTGCGGCTGGACAAGTGGCGCGCCGATCCGGCGCGCGACGCGCAGCGCCTGGCCGAGCTCAGACCGCTCGAGCAGCGCTATCTCAAGCGCCTGGCCGAACGCAAGGGCGCAGCCGACGCGCGGCTGGCCGAGTTCCGCTGGCTGCTCGAGGAGCTGCGCGTCAGCCTGTTCGCGCAGGAGCTGCGCACGCCCCAGCCGGTCAGCGTGAAGCGCCTGCTCAAGGCCTGGGAGCAGCTCGAGCGTTGAGCGCCGGCGCCGCGGAGGCGGCGCCTACAATCGCGGCGTTCGGGGCGTAGCGCAGCCTGGTAGCGCATCTGCTTTGGGAGCAGGAGGTCGCGAGTTCGAATCCCGCCGCCCCGACCACCGCCTGACCGGCACCCGGCCGGCCCGTCTGCCCGTAGCTCAACTGGATAGAGCAGCTGCCTTCTAAGCAGCAGGTCGGGGGTTCGAGTCCCTCCGGGCAGGCCACTTACCAAGATAGTATGGGTTGACGAGACCCAACAGCAACTGGGAGAGGTTCATGCGCAACACAGAAGTCGTAGCGAACACACCTAAGACCCCAGAGCCAGTGATTCCTGATCCCAGGGACGAGCAGAAGAACCAAAAGCTATCCGCGGTGGCCGGTGGGAACCCACCCGAGCCTGTGATCCCGCCTCCTCGGGACGATCAAGCCAAGACTCCTCCCGTTCCGATTCGGGTCACTTGATAAGGCTAGGTGCGCGAAGCGATTGCGGCCACAAAGGCTAGCGGAGCAAACACCGACAGAGTCCGAACGTTGTTGAGCCAGCGAGCGATCTCGTCATTCCGGTTCGCCGCACGTTGAATGCGTGACTGCAGCCCTTTGAGCTCGACCCGTCTGAGCTCTGCAAGGCTGAAGTTGGGTTGAGCCAAGTGCAGCGGCTCGTTGAAGATCGGAGGAATTGGTGCAACGCGCAGACACTTGTGCACAAGCAGTGCGGCCAGGACTGCGAGATAGGCGCACAGCCAGGCCGCGCCGAATGCAATGGGCTGAGGGCCAGCGTCAAGTAGCTTGGTCGCATAAGCTAACGAGCCACCAAGTCCCGCGAGCAGAATCGCGAGCGTAGTGTTGGCCTGCTCGATCAAATGATGCGCGGTGGCATGTTTGCCCCGCATATTCTCAATGCCGCAGGTCTCAGCCCACTTCAAGACCTCCTGCCAATCGGCATTGGACTGAGCGTCGTCGGTCATCACGGCTCCCCGTCATAGTTCGGTTCGGATGCGGTTACCGTGATCTTAGATGTCGATGAGACGTTGGGCGACTCGCTTTAGCAGGCGAGCGTAGTGAACACAGCTCAGGCCACCTCGCTCGCCCGATCGACCACTGCCGCGTACAGGTCGCGCGTCGAGGCCAGCGCGCCGTCGTGCGCCTCGCGCGCGCTCAGCACCTTGCCTTGCGGCCCCTGCAGTGCGCGCGTCGCGGTCGCGTTGCCGACCCCCGCGACACCGTAGCCCAGGTTGAAGGCGCCGTGCGCGGTCGAGTTGATGCACATGTGCGTCATGAAGCCGGCCAGCACGAGCTGCTTCACGCCCAGCGCCTTCAGGCGTACGTCCAGATCGGTCTGCACGAAGGAGTTCGGACAGCGCCGCACGACGACGGGCTCGCCGTCGCGCGGCGCGACGATCTCGGCAATCGCCCCGATGTCGCTGCGGATGTCGTAGGGCGTGCCGGGGCCGGCGTCGTGCTGGATGTGGAAGGCCGACGCATAGCGCCATCGTCGGCACCCGAAATCAAGACACCCGGCCGGGGCCGGGTGTCTGCGGGGAGGTGGGGCGCTCAGAACAGGCCCGAGACCTTGCCGCTCGCGTCGATGTCGATCTTCTCGGCGGCGGGCAGCTTCGGCAGGCCCGGCATCGTCATCATGTCGCCGCAGATCGCGACCACGAAGCCGGCCCCGTTGGCCAGCCGCACCTCGCGCACGTTCAGCGTGTGACCGCTGGGTGCGCCCTTGGCGTTCGGGTCGGCGCTGAAGGACATCTGCGTCTTGGCCATGCACACGGGGAAGTGGCCGTAGTCCGCGTTCCACTCGTCGAGCTGCCTGCGCGCGGCCTCGGAGAAGCTGACCTGGCCAGCGCCGTAGATCTTGGTCGCGATCGCGCCGATCTTGGCCTGCAGCGTGTCGGTGTCCTCGTAGACGTACTTGTGCGAGACGCCGCTGTCGGCCAGCTCGACCACCGCGCGGGCCAGATCCTCGGCGCCACGGCCGCCCTCGGCCCAGTGGCGCGCGACGACGAAGCGGCCGCCCAGTGCCTCGATGCGCTGCTTCAGCAGTGCGACCTCGGCGTCGGTGTCGAAGCTGAAGTGGTTCACCGAGACGACGCAGGGCAGGCCGAAGCGTTCGGTGATGTTGCGCAGGTGGCGCTCGATGTTGACGATGCCCCGCTCGAGCGCGCCCAGGTTCTCCTGGTTCAGCGCCTCCTTCGGGACGCCGCCGTGGAACTTCAGCGCGCGGATCGTCGCGACCAGCACCACCGCGGCGGGATTCAGGCCGGCCATGCGGCACTTGATGTCGATGAACTTCTCGGCGCCGAGGTCGGCACCGAAGCCGGCCTCGGTGACCACGTAGTCGGCCAGCTTCAGGCCGGCCTTGGTGGCAGTGACCGAATTGCAGCCGTGGGCGATATTGGCGAAGGGGCCGCCGTGGATGATCGCCGGGTTGTTCTCGAGCGTCTGCACGAGGTTGGGCTTGATCGCGTCCTTGAGCAGCGTGGCCATCGCGCCCTGGGCCTTCAGGTCGCTGGCGTAGACCGGCTTCCTGTCGCCCAGCGTGTAGCCGATGATGATGCGGCCCAGGCGCTCCTTCAGGTCGCTCAGCGAGCTGGCCAGGCACAGGATGGCCATCACCTCGGAGGCGACCACGATGTCGTAGCCGTCCTCGCGCACGAAGCCGTTGGCGGTGCCGCCCAGGCCGATGGTGATCTTGCGCAGCGCGCGGTCGTTCATGTCGACGACGCGCTTCCACTGGATCAGGCGCGGGTCGATGCGCAGCTCGTTGCCGTGGTTGATGTGGTTGTCGATCAGCGCCGACAGCAGGTTGTGCGCCGCGCCGATGGCGTGGAAGTCGCCGGTGAAGTGGAGGTTGATGTCCTCCATCGGCACGATCTGCGCGTAGCCACCGCCGGCCGCGCCGCCCTTGACGCCGAACACCGGGCCCAGCGAGGGCTCGCGCAGGCAGATCATGGCCCGCTTGCCGATGCGGTTGAGCGCGTCGCCCAGGCCCACCGTGGTGGTGGTCTTGCCCTCGCCGGCGGGCGTCGGGCTGATCGCGGTGACGAGGATCAGCTTGCCATCGGGGCGGCCCTTCAGGCTGTCGAGGTAGTCGAGCGCGATCTTGGCCTTGTAGTGGCCGTAGGGCTCGAGCGAGTCCTCGGGGATATCGACCTTGGCCGCCACCCGGGCGATGCGCTGCATCGTGGCCTGTTGTGCGATCTCGATGTCCGATGCCATGGTGTCGTCTCAGTCCGTCGGTGGGTGTTGCCGTGCGCGCGCGAGGCGGGCATGTTGCCGCAGCCGGCGCGGCGGATTAAGCGCCGCGCCGTCAGGGCTGTCGTTCAGCGCGCCGCCGCAATCGCGTCGGCCTTGGCGATCAGTGCCTCGGCCATGCGGATGCTGGCGATGTCGATCAGGCGGCCGTCCAGCGACACCGCCCCCTTGCCCTCCTTGGCGGCCTGGGCCATCGCTTCGAGGATGCGGCGCGCCTTCGTCACCTCGGCGGCCGAGGGCGTGTAGACCTCGTTGGCCAGCTCGATCTGCGAGGGGTGGATCGCCCACTTGCCCTCGTAGCCCAGCACCGCGGCGCGGTTGGCGGCGGCCCGGTAGCCGTCCGGGTCGCCGAAGTCGCCGAAGGGGCCGTCGATCGGGCGCAGGCCGTAGGCGCGGCAGGCCACCATCATGCGGGTCTGGGCGGCGTGCCAGGGGTCGGTCCAGTAGGAGTGGCGCTGGCCGTTCTCGTCCTTGTCGCTCAGCACGACGCTGTCCTTGTTGACGCCGCCGATCACCGTGGTGCGCGCGCGCGTCGACGCGGCGTAGTCGGCCACGCCGAAGCTCATCGCCTCCAGGCGACGGCTCGACTGAGCGATCGCTTCCACGTTGGCCATGCCCAGCGCGGTCTCGATCAGCACCTCGAAGCCGATGCGCTTCGTGCGCTTCTTGGCGGCCTCGATCTGCGTGACCAGCATGTCCACCGCGTAGACGTCGGCGGCGGTGCCGGCCTTCGGGATCAGGATCATGTCCAGGCGCGGGCAGGCCTCGACGATGTCGACCACGTCGCGGTACATGTAGTGCGTGTCCAGGCCGTTGATGCGCACCATCATCGTCTTCGTGCCCCAGTCGATCTCGTTGAGCGCCTGGATGATGTTCTTGCGCGCCTGCTCCTTGTCGTCGGGCGCGACCGCGTCCTCGCAGTCGAGGAAGACGATGTCGGCCGCGCACCTGGCGGCCTTCTCGAACATGCCGGGGTTGCTGCCGGGCACGGCGAGTTCGGAGCGGTGCAGGCGCGGGGTGGCCTGTTCGATGATCGTGAAGCTCATGGTGGAGTCCTCGGTGAGATGGAAACGGAGGCGGGGGCTCAGCCGGTCGAGCCGAAGCCCGCGGCGACGCAGTTGATCGACAGCAGCAGCGCGCGGCGCAGCGCTTCGCGCTGGGCCTCGTCGCCGCCGGCGCGGAAGGCGCGCAGCAGCGCGATCTGCTCGCGGCCGGCGCGGTTGATGATAGGCAGGCGGTCGGACAGGCGCTTGTCGAAGTCGGGAAAGCGCGCGCCCGGGTAGGCCGAGCCCGACAGGCGCAGCACCTCGCTGACCGTCAGACGGTACTCGCGCTCGATCATGCCGAAGATCGTCGCGCGCAGTGCGGCATCGGAGACCAGCGTGCCGTACTCGCGCGCGATGGCCAGGTCGACCACCGCGAGTGTCTTCTCGACCTCGTCGATGATCAGCCGGAAGAGCTGCGAGTCCTTGAACATCTTCGCCAGCAGCGCCTCGCCGGAGGCGCCGCGCACCTCGCGGAAGGCCGCCAGGCTCGAGCCCAGCCCGTACCAGCCGGTGATCAGGTGGCGGTTCTGGGCCCAGGCGAACACCCAGGGGATCGCGCGCAGCTCCGCGAGCGACTGGGCGCCGAAGCGCCGCGCCGGCCGCGAGCCGATGTTGAGCATCGAGATCTCCTCGAGCGGGCTGGCCTCCTGGAAGTAGGGCACCAGCGCCGGCTGCGAGATCAGGTTGACGTAGGCCGCGTGCGAGGCGCCCGACAGCGCCTCCAGCGCATCGTCGAACTCCGGGTTCGATGGCGCGCCGCGCCCGGCACGGGACTTCAGTGCATGCTCGAACACGCTGGCCGCCAGCAGCTCGACGTTGTGCGCCGCGGTGCCGCGGTTGGCGTATTTGGTCGACACCACCTCGCCCTGCTCGGTGAGGCGGAATAGGCCGCGGATCGAGCTGGGTGGCTGGGCCGCGATCGCGCGGCCGGCCGGCAGGCCGCCGCGGCTGACCGAGCCGCCGCGGCCGTGGAAGAAGGCGATCGCGACGCCGGCGTCGCGTCCGACCTCGGTGAGCTGGCCCTGCGCTTTCGACAGCTCCCAGTTCGACGAGAAGAAGCCGCCGTCCTTGTTGCTGTCCGAGTAGCCGATCATCACCTCCTGCACGCCGCCATGGGCGCGCACCGAGCGGCGCAGCACCGGCACCGCGAGCAGCTCGCGCAGGATGGCCGGCGAGCGGCGCAGGTCGGCGATGGTCTCGAACAGCGGCATCACCGGCAGCGCGCAGCGCTCGACGCCCGACGGGTCGGCGTACAGCCCGGCCTGCTTGGCGAGCACGTAGACGCCCAGGATGTCGGCCGCGTTGCGCGTCATGCTGAGGATGAAGCTGCCGAGCCCGTCGCGCCCGCCGCCGGCGAGCACCTCGCGCGCCAGCGCGAAGAGGCCCAGGGTCTCGCGCACCGTCTCGGGCAGGGCGGCGGTGTCGCGCGGCGCGGCGCGCGGACGCTCCAGCTCGGCCAGCAGCCACTCCTTCCACGCGGCGCTGTCCTGTGCGGGCGGCGTCGCGCCCGCATCGCCCTGGTCGATGCGCCACAGGGCCTCGAGCGCCTGCGTCGTGCGGGTCGAGTTCTCGCGGAGGTCGAGCTTCACGGTGGCGAAGCGGAACGCCTCGACCTGCCGGCGCACCGGGCGCACCTTGCCGCGTGCGACGCCGCCGCAGCCGCAGGCGGTCAGCCCGTCTTCCAGCGTGCGCAGGTCGGCGACCAGGCCGTCGGCGCTCTCGTAGGCGGGGCTGGCGTGCCGCGGGTCGGTGTGGCGCGCGAGCGCACCGTCGAGCTTCTCGAGCATGCAGGCGAGCAGCTGGCGGAAGGGCTCGCCCGGGTTGCGCCGCGCGATGTCGGCATCGGGGCTGGCGGCCAGCGCGGTGTCGAGGGCGGCGCGGAAGGTGGGCGACAGCACCACCGCGTTCTGGCTGATCGACAGGTGGTGGCCCAGCTCGTCGAGCTTGGCCTGGTGGCGCTTCAGGCTCGCCAGGCGCGTCTCGGCCAGCGCGGCGCGCGTCACCTCGACGGTGACGAAGGGGTTGCCGTCGCGGTCACCGCCGACCCAGGAGCCGAACTCGAAGAAGGGCGGCACCGGTACGCGGCCGGGGCCGTACTGTGCGTCGAGCACCTGCTCGGCGCGCGCGATCAGCTCGGGGACGACCTCGAACAGCGTCTCGTTGAAGAAGTGCAGGCTCCAGGCCACTTCCTGCGCGACGGTGGGCTTCTCCAGGCGCAGCTCGCCGGTCAGCCACAGGATCTCGATCTCCTGGCGCAGGCGTTCGACCAGCTGGCGGCGCTCGCGCGGCGTCCAGCGCGGCGACTCCAGGTCCATCAGCAGCCGGTAGATGCGCCGGTGCAGCTCGAGCACGGTGACGCGCTTCGACTCGGTCGGGTGGGCCGTGATCACCGGCCGCACCTTCAGCGCGCCGAGCACGCCGGCGAACTGCTCGGCCGTGACGCCGCGCGCCGCGGCCTGCGCGACCACGCGCGCGAAGCTGCCTTCGACCTGCTCGGGGCCGGACTCGGTCTCGGTCTGGCGCCGCCGGCGCATGCCGGCGTTCTGCTCGGCGATGCTGAGCAGCTGGAACATGATGCC
>DATMJX010000156.1:0-8706 GCA_035553715.1 Methylibium sp. | reverse complement strand
AGGCAATGTTCTGCGCCAGCCGGCCTTTCGGGCCTTCGACCAGATCGAAAGTCACCCGCGAACCCTGCTTGAGGGTGCGGAAACCCTCCATCTGGATGGACGAGAAGTGCGCGAAGACGTCCTCGCCACCGCCTTCAGGCTGTATGAAGCCGAAACCCTTGGCATCGTTGAACCACTTCACCGTTCCTTCGGGCATTTCGTACTCCAACTGCTGTGCTACCGGCGAAATTCTCTGCAGCGCTCCCGGGTGTGTCAAGCGTGCCGTCGTTGCGGCCATCCCTGGTCCCAGGCGGGGCACCGCAAGGAGCCTGGGTCCGTGTCACGCTGCACGCCGGACGCTGGCTTGCAAGGAGGGCAATCGTCGCCATATCCGCAAGCATGAGGGGAGCAACCGTCTGCTCTATAGAATCAAAAACATGCCTGACCAACCGCCGCCGGACCAACCTCCCAAGCATCCCGCCATCCGGCCGGATGATGGGCAGGGTGCCGTCGTCGCGGAACGCCAGGCCGCACGGGTCGAGCCGCCTCGGATGTACCAAGTCGTCATGCTCAACGACGACTACACGCCGATGGAGTTCGTCGTGATGGTCCTGCAGGAGTTTTTCCTGCGCGATCTCGAGACGGCCACCCAGATCATGCTCAAGATCCATCATGAAGGACGGGGTGTGTGTGGCGTCTACTCGAAGGACGTCGCCGCCACGAAAGTCGAACTGGTGCTTGCCGCCGCGAAGCGTTCCGGGCACCCTTTGCAATGCACCATGGAGGCCGCATGATCGCCCAAGAGTTGGAAGTCAGCCTGCACATGGCGTTCGTCGAAGCACGCCAGCAGCGCCACGAGTTCATCACCGTCGAGCACCTGCTGCTCGCGCTGCTGGACAACCCCTCCGCCGCCGAGGTCCTGAAGGCCTGCTCGGCCAATGCCGATGACCTGCGCAAGAGCCTGACGCAGTTCATCAAGGAGAACACGCCCACCGTCGGCGGCACCGATGAGGTCGACACGCAGCCGACGCTGGGCTTCCAGCGCGTGATCCAGCGCGCGATCATGCACGTGCAGTCCACCGGCTCGGGCAAGAAGGAGGTGACTGGCGCGAACGTGCTGGTGGCGATCTTCGGCGAGAAGGATTCGCACGCCGTCTACTACCTGCACCAGCAGGGCGTGACGCGGCTGGACGTCGTCAACTTCATCGCCCACGGCATCAAGAAGTCCGAGCCGCCCGAGCCTGCGAAGGGCAACGAGGGCGGCGGTGGCGAGGCCGAGAAGGAAGAGGCCGGCGAGGGCAAGGGCACGCCGCTGGACCAGTTCACGCAGAACCTCAACCAGCTGGCGCGCGACGGCAAGATCGATCCGCTGATCGGCCGCGAGCACGAGGTCGAGCGCGTGATCCAGGTGCTGTGCCGCCGGCGCAAGAACAACCCGCTGCTGGTCGGCGAGGCCGGTGTCGGCAAGACCGCGATCGCCGAGGGCCTTGCCTGGCGCATCACGCAGGAGGACGTGCCCGAGATCCTGGCCGATGCCACCGTGTACTCGCTGGACATGGGGGCGCTGCTGGCCGGCACCAAGTACCGTGGCGACTTCGAGCAGCGCCTGAAGGCGGTGCTGAAGGCGCTGAAGGACCAGCCGCACGCGATTCTCTTCATCGACGAGATCCACACGCTGATCGGCGCCGGCGCCGCCTCGGGCGGCACGCTGGACGCGAGCAACCTGCTCAAGCCGGCGCTCGGATCCGGGCAGCTCAAGTGCATCGGCGCGACCACCTTCACCGAGTACCGCGGCATCTTCGAGAAGGATGCGGCGCTGTCTCGGCGCTTCCAGAAGGTCGACGTGGTCGAGCCCTCGGTCGAGCAGACGGTCGAGATCCTCAAGGGCCTGAAGTCACGTTTCGAGGAGCACCACAGCGTCAAGTACGCGCTCGGGGCGTTGCAGGCCGCCGCCGAGCTGTCGGCCAAGTTCATCAACGACCGCCACCTGCCCGACAAGGCGATCGACGTGATTGACGAGGCGGGGGCGGCCCAGCGCATCCTGCCCAAGAGCAAGCAGAAGAAGACCATCACGCGCGCCGAGGTCGAGGACATCGTCGCGAAGATCGCGCGCATCCCCCCTGCCTCGGTCAACAACGACGATCGCAGCAAGCTCAAGAACCTGGACCGCGATCTCAAGAGCGTGGTGTTCGGCCAGGACCCGGCGCTCGACGCGCTGGCCTCGGCGATCAAGATGGCACGCTCGGGCCTGGGCAAGCCGGACAAGCCGATCGGCAGCTTCCTGTTCAGCGGCCCCACCGGCGTCGGCAAGACCGAGGCGGCGCGCCAGCTCGCCTACATCCTGGGCATCGAGCTGATCCGCTTCGACATGTCCGAGTACATGGAGCGCCACACCGTCAGCCGCCTGATCGGCGCGCCGCCGGGCTATGTCGGCTTCGACCAGGGCGGCCTGCTGACCGAGGCGATCACGAAGAAGCCGCACGCGGTGCTGCTGCTCGACGAGATCGAGAAGGCCCACCCGGACGTCTTCAACGTGCTGCTGCAGGTCATGGACCACGGCACGCTGACCGACAACAACGGGCGCAAGGCCGACTTCCGCAACGTCATCATCATCATGACGACGAACGCGGGCGCCGAGACGATGAACAAGGCGACGATCGGCTTCACGACCAAGCGCGAGTCGGGCGACGAGATGGCCGACATCAAGCGGCTGTTCACGCCGGAGTTCCGCAACAGGCTCGACGCGATCGTCAACTTCAAGGCGCTGGACGAGGAGATCATCCTGCGCGTGGTCGACAAGTTCCTGCTGCAGCTCGAGAGCCAGCTCGCCGAGAAGAAGGTCGAGGTCACCTTCACCGACGCGCTGCGCAAGCACCTTGCGAAGAAGGGCTTCGATCCGCTGATGGGTGCGCGGCCGATGCAGCGGCTGATCCAGGACACGATCCGTCGTGCGCTTGCCGACGAGCTGCTGTTCGGGCGGCTGGTGGATGGTGGACGTCTGACGGTGGATATCGATGCCGAGGAGCAGGTGCAACTCGACATCCAGTCGATCAAGAAGAGCGACAAGCCGAACAAGGCCGAGCCCGCCACGGCCGACTGAAGGCGTGCCTGTCTGACAGGTCCCGAGGGGCGCCCAGGCGCCCCTTTTTCATGGCCGCCTCAGCGCCGAGCCGGGTCCTGGCGGAAGTAGCCGACGAAGAGCTCGTAGAGCTGGGGCTGCTCGGCACGCAGCGCCTCGGGGGCCACGAAGAAGGCCTCGGCAGCGACCGGGAAGAACTCCTCGATCGCCTCGGCGCCGTAGGGGTCGAGGAAGGTGTCCTGGCCGGCCTCCAGGGTGCGGCAGAAGCGCGTGTAGGCCGCTTCGATCACCAGGGCCCAATGCCGGCGGGCGGCGGCATCGGGCAGCGGGGGCATCGCGTCGGCGATGCCGTCGGCCATGTCGATCAGGTGGACGAACTCGTGCACCACGACGTTGTAGCCTGCGTCGGCCGAGGTGCCGGCGGCATGCACATCCTGCCAGGACAGCATGACCGGTCCGCCCTCCATGGCTTCGCCGGCGAGCACTTCGTCGTACTCATGCACCAGGCCGGTGTCCTCGTCCGTGACGTGGCGGCGCGCCAGCACCTCGCCAGGCTGCACGACGATGCCGACCGTGCGCGCATACAGGCCCAGGCCGATCTCGAGCACCGGCAGGCAGGCCTGCGCCGCGATCGCGACGGCCATGGCATCGGTGATGACCAGGCCGTTCGCGCCCGTGAATTCCTTGTCGGCGAGAAAGACGGTCGCGAGCGTACGCAGGCGCTCCCGGTCGGCGCTGCAGCGGTGCGCGATGAAGGGGTAGGCAGCGAGCGTCGCGTTCCACAGCGCGTCGGGGATCGCGCGGCGCGCGAGCACGCGCTCGATGCGCCGCGCGCGCCACCAGCGACCCAGCATGAGCCGCTCAGCCAGCCCGCGCCGGCGCGACGCGCTCGAGGCCGAAGCGGCTCAGCCGCAACACGTCGGCGCGCGGCGCTCCCATGTCGAATTCCCAGTCGCTGAGCACCATGCGCAACAGGCCCGGCGCGATCGGCTGGTTGCCCGGACGGTGGGTGTGGCCGTGCACCAGCACCGGCGTGCCGGCCTCGTGCATCCAGCGGGCGGCGGTCGCTTCGTCGACGTCCGCCCAGTGTTCCTGTGCCTGGGCGCGCTGGTGCTGCATGCTCGCGTCGCGCATCTGTGCGGCGAGTGCGCGGCGTTGTTCCAGCGGCCGGGCCAGGAAGGCGTGGCGCCAGGCGTCGGCGCGCACCTCGGTGCGAAAGCGCTGATAGGCCTCGTCATCGAGACACAGCGCGTCACCATGCGTCAGCAGCAGGCGCTCGCCGCACGCCACCAGCACCGTCGGATCCGCCAATGCCAGGATGCCGCAGTCGCGCAGCATTTCGGTGCCGAGCAGGAAGTCGCGGTTGCCGGGCATGAAGGCGATGCAGCGGTAGCTCGCCGCGTCCTGCAGGATGTCGGCGACCTCGGACTCGAAGCCGCTGTGACGTGCGTCGTCCCCGACCCAGGCCTCGAACAGGTCACCGAGGATGAACACCGCATCCGCCGGCGTGTGGCGCAAGTGGTCCGCGAAAGCCGCGACGGTGCGCGGCCGGAAAGCCTGCAGATGCAGGTCCGCGATGAAGTCGATCGAGCGCCAGGCCTGCGGCGCGACGAATTCCCAGAACTGCGGCAGCGCCGGCCTGGCGGCGGCACGGTCCATGGCGACGCTCAGGCGACTTCGACGGCGCGCTGGATCACCACGTCCTCGAGCGGCACGTCATCGTGCATGCCGCGCCGTCCGGTGGCGACGCGCTCGATGGCATCGACGACCTCGGTGCCGGCAACGACCTTGCCGAACACCGCGTAGCCCCAGCCCTGCGGGCTTTCGGACTTGAAGTTCAGGAAGCCGTTGTCGGTCGCGTTGATGAAGAACTGCGCGGTCGCCGAGTGAGGCGCATTGGTGCGCGCCATCGCGAGCGTGTACTTGTCGTTCTTCAGGCCGTTGCCGGCCTCGTTGTCGATCGGCGCCTGCGTGGGCTTTTGCTTCAGGCCCGGCTCGAAGCCACCCCCCTGGATCATGAAGCCCTTGATCACGCGGTGGAACACCGTGCCGTCGTAATGACCGGCCTTGACGTAGGCCAGGAAGTTCTCGACCGTCTTCGGCGCCTTGGCGTCGTCGAGTTCGGCGCGGATCACGCCGTGGCTGGTGTGCAGTTCGATCGTCTTCATGTCATTTCTCCAGAGTCGCCTTCTTGATCACGATCGGCTCGACCGGCACGTTGGCGTGCATGCCCTTGGTCGTCGTTGGCACGTCGCGGATTTTGTCGACCACCTCCATGCCCTCGATCACGCGGCCGAACACGGCGTAACCGTTGCCGTCGCGCGAGTTCGACTGGTCCAGGTAGGGGTTGTCGGTCAGGTTGATGAAGAACTGCGCGGTGGCCGAATTCGGGTCCGATGTGCGTGCCATCGCGATCGTCCCGCGTTCGTTCTTCAGGCCATTCTTGCTCTCCAGCGGGATCGGGCTGCCGGTCTTCTTTTCAATCATCGCCGGGTCCATGCCACCGCCCTGGATCATGAAATTCGGGATCACGCGATGGAAGATCGTCCCGGCGTAGAAACCGCTCTTCACGTAGCCGAGGAAGTTGTCGACGGTCTTGGGCGCCTTCTCGCGGTCGAGCTGCAGGACGATGTCGCCGGCGGTGGTGCTCAGGCGCACCTTCTGCGCCCAGGCAGGCGCAGCGAGGGCGAGGACGAGGAGGGCGGTCGTCAAGGCGGCGCGCGGCAGTGCAGGCATCGGAGTCTCCGGAGGCGGGGCGGCTCGGGCCGCTCGTCGCAAGCCGGCATTGTCGCTCGTCCGCGCCGCCACCGGGCCCGTCGCTATACTGCGGCGCTCCTCTGGGCGGGTTGTCCGCCACCGATCCGCACCCCGATGAGCCTGCGCCTGCACAACACCCTGAGCCGCCAGATCGAGCCCTTCGTGCCGCTCGAGCCAGGGCATGTGCGCATGTACGTGTGCGGCATCACGGTCTACGACCTCTGCCACGTCGGCCACGCGCGCATGATGATCGCGTTCGACGTGCTGCAGCGCTGGCTGAAGGCCAGCGGGTTGCGTGTCACCTACGTGCGCAACATCACCGACATCGACGACAAGATCATCAAGCGTGCTGTCGAGCGCGGCATCACGATCCGTCAGCTGACCGACGAGATGAGCGCGGCGATGCACCGCGACATCGGTGCGCTCGGCGTCGAGCCGCCGACCCACGAGCCGCGTGCCACCGAGCATGTGCCGGGCATGGTGGCGCTGATCGAGCGGCTCGAGCAGCGCGGGTTGGCCTATCGCGCCAGCGGCGGCGACGTGAACTTCGCGGTGCGCAAGTTCCCCGGCTACGGGCGCCTCTCGGGCAAGTCGATCGACCAGCTGCGCGCCGGCGAGCGCGTCGCGGTGCTCGAGGGCGGCAAGGAGGATCCGCTGGACTTCGTGCTGTGGAAGGCCGCCAAGCCCGAGGAGCCGGCCGACGTGAAGTACGACGCGCCTTTCGGCGCCGGCCGGCCAGGCTGGCACATCGAATGCTCTGCGATGAGCCATGCGCTCCTCGGCGAGCGTTTCGACATCCACGGCGGCGGCATGGACCTGCAGTTCCCGCATCACGAGAACGAGATCGCGCAGAGCGACGGTGCCTTCCATCTGGGCAGCGGGCAGAGCTTCGTCAACGTGTGGCTGCACAACGGCTTCGTCAACGTCGACAACGAGAAGATGTCCAAGAGCCTGGGCAACTTCTTCACCATCCGCGACGTGCTGCAGCACTATGACGGCGAGACGGTGCGCTTCTTCATGCTGCGCGTGCACTACCGCAGCCCCTTGAACTACAGCGATGTCGGGCTCGACGATGCCCGGCATGCGCTGAGGCGGCTCTACACCGCGCTCGACGCGGTGCCGCCGGCGCCTGCCGAAGCGATCGACTGGAGCGAGCCGCACGCGGCGCGCTTCAAGGCGGCGATGGATGACGACCTGAACACGCCGATCGCCGTGTCGGTGCTGTTCGAGCTCGCCGGTGAGGTCAACCGCGGTCGCGATCCGCGGGCCGCGACCCTGTTGCGCGCGCTGGCCGGCACGCTCGGGCTGCTGCAGCAGGCGCCGAGCGCCTACCTGCAGGGCGGGGCCGACGGCGGGATCGACGAGGCCGCGATCCAGGCCCAGATTGCCGCCCGCGCCGCCGCCAAGGCGGCCAAGAACTTTGCCGAGTCCGACCGCATCCGCGACGCGCTCGCGGCGCAGGGCATCGTGCTGAAGGACGGCCCGTCCGGCACGAGCTGGGTCAGGGCCTGAGCGCCGCCATCGCCATGTCGCCCCGCGGCCCCAGCCTCGTCACGCCCGATTACTGGGACGAAGCCTGCAAGCACCTCGCCAAGCGCGACCGGGTGATGCGCAAGCTGATCCCGCAGCTCGGCGAGGCGCGGCTCGCCAGCCGCGGCGATGCGTTCACGACGCTGGCGCGATCGATCGTCGGTCAGCAGATCTCGGTGGCGGCGGCCCAGTCGGTCTGGGATCGCTTCATCGCGCTGCTCGATGGCAACGCGCGGGTCCGCCCGGCCGACGTGCTGGCCCTCGACACGCAGGCGATGCGCGTGGCCGGCCTGTCGACGCGCAAGATCGAGTACCTGCGCGATCTCGCCGGCCATTTCGACGCCGGGGCGGTGCACGTCAAGACCTGGGCCTCGATGGACGACGAGGCCATCATCGAGGAGCTGGTCGCGATCCGTGGCATCGGCCGCTGGACGGCGGAGATGTTCCTGATCTTTCACCTGATGCGACCGAACGTGCTGCCGTTGGACGACCTGGGGCTGCTCAAGGGCATCAGTTCCAACTATTTCAGCGGCGAGCCGGTCACGCGCAACGAAGCGCGCGAGGTCGGCGACGCCTGGGCACCGTTCCGCTCGGTGGCCACCTGGTACATCTGGCGCAGCCTCGACCCGCAACCGGTCGAGTACTGAGCCGTTCGGGCACAATGCTGCCCGGCTCCCATCAGAAGGACGATTGCCGATGAGCAAGAGGCACTTTCTGGAGTTCGAGCAACCCATTGCCGAACTCGAGACCAAGATCGAAGAGCTGCGCTACGTGCAAAGCGAGTCGGCGGTCGACATCTCCGAGGAGATCGACCGCCTCAGCAAGAAGAGCCAGCAGCTCACCAAGGACGTCTACTCGAACCTGTCGCCCTGGCAGGTGACGCAGATCGCGCGCCACCCGCAGCGTCCCTACACGCTCGACTACGTCAACGAGATCTTCACCGACTTCCACGAGTTGCACGGCGACCGTCATTTCGCGGACGACCAGAGCATCGTCGGCGGGCTGGCACGTTTCAACGGTCAGCCCTGCATGGTCATCGGTCACCAGAAGGGCCGTGACACGAAGGAGCGTGCGCTGCGCAACTTCGGCATGAGCCGTCCCGAGGGCTACCGCAAGGCGCTGCGCCTGATGCAGCTGGCCGAGAAGTTCGGCCTGCCGGTGTTCACCTTCGTCGACACGCCCGGCGCCTACCCGGGCATCGGCGCCGAGGAGCGTGGCCAGTCCGAGGCGATCGGCCGCAACATCTTCGAGATGGCGCAGCTCGAGGTGCCGATCATCGCGACCATCATCGGCGAGGGCGGGTCGGGCGGGGCGCTGGCGATCGGCGTTGGCGACCAGGTGCTGATGCTGCAGTACTCGGT
>DATMJX010000155.1:0-5988 GCA_035553715.1 Methylibium sp. | reverse complement strand
CCTTGGTGCCGGCGCTGATCTTGATGCCCTTGAGTTCGTTGCGGTAGCGCGCCGGGTCCTCGCCGCCTTCGCCGGTGTTGCTCTTGCCGCCGATGCGGTTCATCGCGATCGCCAGCGTCGAGTGCGCCTCGGTCGAGATCGAGCCCAGCGACATCGCGCCGGTCGCGAAACGCTTGACGATCTCGGCGGCCGGCTCGACCTCGTCGATCGCGATCGCCTTGCTCGGATCGACCTTGAACTCGAACAGCCCGCGCAGCGTCATGTGGCGGCGCGACTGGTCGTTGATGATCTGCGCGTATTCCTTGTAGGTGTCGAACTTGTTCGCGCGCGTGCTGTGCTGCAGCTTCGCGATCGCGTCCGGCGTCCACATGTGCTCCTCGCCGCGCGTGCGCCAGGCGTACTCGCCGCCGGCGTCAAGCATGGTCTCGAGCACCGGGTCCTCGCCGAAGGCGGCCTTGTGCATGCGGATCGCCTCCTCGGCGACCTCGAACACGCCGATGCCGCCGACCTGCGAGGCGGTGCCGCGGAAGTACTTCTCGACCAGCGGCTGGTTCAGGCCGATGGCCTCGAACAGCTGGGCGCCGCAGTAGCTCATGTACGTCGACACGCCCATCTTGGACATGATCTTCGACAGGCCCTTGCCGATCGCCTTGACGTAGTTGTAGATCGCCTTCTCGGCGCTCAGCTCGCCCGGCAGTTCCTTGTGCAGCGCGGCCAGCGTCTCCATCGCCAGGTAGGGGTGCACGGCCTCGGCGCCGTAGCCGGCCAGCACCGCAAAGTGGTGCACTTCGCGTGCCGAGCCGGTCTCGACGACCAGGCCGGCGGTCGTGCGCAGGCCCTCGCGCACCAGGTGCTGGTGGATCGCCGACAGGGCCAGCACCGCCGGGATCGCGATCTGCTCGCGCCCCATCTTGCGATCGGTGATGATCAGAATGTTGTGGCCGCCGCGGATCGCATCGACCGCCTGCGCACACAGCGAGGCGAGCTTGGCCTCGACACCTTCGCGGCCCCAGGCCAGCGGGTAGACGATGTCGAGCTCGCAGGGCTTGAACTTGCCGCCGGTCGGCTTTTCGATCGCGCGCAGCCGCGCCATGTCGTCGAAGTCGAGGATGGGCTGCGTGACCTCGAGCCGCATCGGCGGGTTGACCGCGTTGATGTCGAGCAGGTTGGGCTTCGGGCCGATGAAGCTGTTGAGCGACATCACGATAGCCTCGCGGATCGGGTCGATCGGCGGGTTCGTGACCTGGGCGAACAGCTGCTTGAAGTAGTTGTACAGCGGCTTGTTCTTGTCCGACAGCACCGCGAGCGGCGAGTCGTTGCCCATCGAGCCGATACCCTCCTCGCCGGCCTGGGCCATCGGGCTGAGCAGGAACTTCAGGTCTTCCTGCGTGTAGCCGAAGGCCTGCTGGCGGTCGAGCAGCGTCTCGGCGAAGGCCGGCGCCGCGCCGGCAGCGTCGATGTCCTCGAGCTTGATGCGCACGTTCTCGATCCACTGCCGGTAGGGCTTGGCCGAGGCGTAGGTGGTCTTGAGCTCCTCGTCGTCGACGATGCGGCCCTGCTCCAGGTCGATCAGGAACATCTTGCCGGGCTGCAGGCGCCACTTCTTG
Organism: Methylibium sp.; assembly: GCA_035553715.1. GTDB lineage: Bacteria > Pseudomonadota > Gammaproteobacteria > Burkholderiales > Burkholderiaceae_C > Methylibium. The sequence continues at coordinate 4,381 of DATMJX010000155.1, read as the reverse complement.
ACGATCTTGTTCTCGGGGATCGGCAGCACGCCGCTCTCCGAGGCCATGACCACCAGATCGTCATCGGTGACGATGTAGCGCGCCGGGCGCAGGCCGTTGCGGTCGAGCGTGGCGCCGATCTGGCGGCCGTCGGTGAACGCGATCGCGGCCGGGCCGTCCCAGGGCTCCAGCATGGAGGCGTGGTACTCGTAGAACGCGCGGCGCCGCTCGTCCATCGTCGCGTGCTGCTCCCAGGCCTCCGGGATCATCATCATCGCGGCGTGGGCCAGCGGGTAGCCAGCCATTGTCAGCAGTTCGAGCGCGTTGTCGAAGGTGGCGGTATCGCTCTGCCCCTCGAAGCTGATCGGGTAAAGCTTCTGCAGGTCCTCGCCGAGCACCGGCGAGCGCATCACGCCCTCGCGCGCGCGCATCCAGTTGAAGTTGCCCTTGACGGTGTTGATCTCGCCGTTGTGCGCGACCATCCGATAGGGGTGCGCCAGCGGCCACTCGGGGAAGGTGTTGGTCGAGAAGCGCTGGTGCACCAGCGCCAGCGCCGAGACGACACGCTCGTCGGCCAGGTCCTTGTAATAAGTGCCGACCTGGTCGGCCAGCAGCAGGCCCTTGTAGATGATCGTGCGGCAGCTCATGCTGGGCACGTAGTACTCGTGGCTGTGCGTCAGCTTGAGCTTCTGGATCGCGCTCGAAGCGGTCTTGCGGATCACGTAGAGCTTGCGCTCGAGTGCGTCCGGCACGATCACATCGGCACCACGGCCGATGAAGACCTGGCGCAGCACCGGTTCCTTCGCGCGCACGGTCGGCGACATCGGCATGTCGCGATCGACCGGCACGTCGCGCCAGCCAAGCAGCACCTGGCCCTCGGCCTTGATCGCGCGCTCGAGCTCCTGCTCGCAGGCCAGCCGGGAGGCGTGCTCCTTCGGCAGGAACACCATGCCGACGCCGTACTCGCCGGGGGGCGGCAACTCGACGCCTTGTTGCGCCATCTCGGCGCGGAAGTACTCGTCCGGGATCTGGATCAGGATGCCCGCGCCGTCACCCATCAGCTTGTCGGCACCGACCGCGCCCCGGTGATCGAGGTTCTCGAGGATCTTCAAACCCTGGCGCACGATGTGGTGCGCCTTCTGGCCCTTGATGTGGGCGACGAAGCCGACGCCGCAGGCGTCGTGCTCGTGGGCCGGGTGGTAGAGGCCGTCGTGCTGGGCGGCGGCGAGCGCTTCGGCGGAAGCGGGAATGATCGGCGAGGCGGACACGGCGCGCTCCTCTGTCTAGGGTTTCCGCTAGATTACTGCACCGCAGCACTGCCGACAACCAAAATAATTAGTGTCAGGTTCTATTTAAGGCGAGGTTAATTTCCGCATTCAATAAATAGGGACATATCAATGACTGGTCACCGAACTCCGCCGCGGCCGCCCACGCGGCCGCGGCGCGACCGGCCTCTCGACTCCCTCGGCCAAGCCGCCCGTGAACTCGGGCGAACCCAGCGCCCAGCCCCCGCGAAGCGCCGCCTCGATACGCGCCTGCTCGGCCATGCCTGGTGGCTCTTGCAGACGCTCCCGGTAGGCCGCCTCTCGCTCGAACGGTGTGTTGCCCAGCGCCCAGTAGGCCCCAGGCATCACCAGCGCTGCATCGCTTGCGCTGCCCTCGTGCACCGCGCGGCTCGACCAGCGCGGATCGCCCCCCCCGCCCCCGAGGCGGTCGACATGCAGCATGCAGCGCAACAGCCAGTCGCCGGGCTCGACGACCGCCGCCCGGAATCGCCCCTGCCAGAGCCCGCCGTGGCGTCCGTGGCGGCGGTTGTAAGCGGCAGCGTGGTCACGCGCCAGCGATTGCATCAGCCGGCTGAGCTGCGTCGCGTGCGGCGCGGCCGCGAGCAGTTCGAAACGGTCGTCGACCAGCGCCCAGGCGTACAGCGCGACCCCGTCGCGCGCCACCGCCCGACGCAGCAGCTCATGCCATCGCGCCCGATCGACATCGTCACGGGCGAGCATCTGGCCCTGCTGGACCCGCTGGCTCAGCAAGTGGGCATGATGGTCGAGCAGCAGCCGCGGCAGACGGGCCATCGGGGTCGGATCCTGGAAGCGGTATCGCCCGGCGGCAGGCGCGCCGCCGGATCACAGGCCCCGATGTGTATCAGAAGCGCGCGAGCATGGACCGATCGCGGCGCCAGGAAGATGCCGCCGGGCCGCCGCCGCCTGACCGGCCCTCGCGCCGTTTTCTAGGCCAGGCTCTCGAACAGCGCTCGTCCGGTCAGGCGGCGGTGCTCACGCGCGGCGAAGCGGTCGGTCATGCCGGCGACGTAGTCGGCCGCCACCCGGTGCCGGGCCCGCCCTGCTGGCGCAGGCGGTAGCTCGGCCACGCCCTCCACATAGGCCATGAAAAGCTCGCGCACCATCGTCTGTGCATGCCGAGTGCTCGCCATCACCCGAGGGTGGCGGTAGAGCCGCGCGAACAGGAAGCGCTTGAGCGCGACGCTGTCAGCACGCATCGCCGTGCTGAAGCGCAGCAGGGGCGGCGCGGCGCGCACCGCGTCGGCATCGGCGGGGCCGTGCTCGCACAGCGCGGCGCGGCTCGCGTCGATCACGTCATAGACCTGGGCCGACAGCAGACGGCGCAGCGTCTCGAACAACCGCCGGCGCCCGGTCAGGCCTGGGTGCTCCCGCTCGACCTCGTCGAGGTGACGCGCGACCAGCGGTACCTCGCGCAGTTGCTCGATCTCGAGCAGGCCCGAGCGCACCCCATCGTCGATGTCATGGGCGTTGTAGGCGATCTCGTCGGCCAGGTTGCATAGCTGGGCTTCGAGACTCGGCTGCCCTCCGTGCAGGAAACGGTGCGCGACGCCGCCCGGCTCGCGTGCCTCAAGGACCTCGGCATGGCGTCGTGCGCAGCGCTTGAGGATGCCCTCGCGCGTCTCGAAACTCAGATTCAAGCCCTCGAAGGAGGCATAGCGCTCCTCGAGCCGGTCGACCACGCGCAGCGACTGCAGGTTGTGCTCGAAGCCCCCCCCTGCGGGTGCCACCTCGCGCAGGCACTCATCGAGCGCCTCCTGGCCGGCATGGCCGAAGGGCGTGTGACCCAGGTCATGCGCCAGCGCGATGGCTTCGGTGAGGTCCTCGTTCAGTCCCAGCGCGCGGGCGATCGAGCGCGCGAGCTGCGCCACCTCGAGCGAGTGCGTCAGGCGGGTGCGGAACAGGTCGCCCTCGTGATTGAGGAAGACCTGGGTCTTGTAGACCAGACGGCGGAACGCGGTGCAATGGACGATGCGATCGCGATCGCGCTGGAAGGCGTCGCGCGTCGGCGCGGATGGCTCGTCGTGGCGGCGGCCACGGCTGGCGCGCGGGTCGCTAGCGTAGCGCTCGAGGGCCATGCCCGCCGCGACGCCGGACTAGGCGCAGTGCGCGTCGATGACGGCGCGAACGGCGGTATCCGGTGCGGCACGCACGAGCGCATGACCGAGCCGATCGAGCAGCACGAAGCGGATCTCACCGTCCTCGGCCTTCTTGTCCAGCCGCATCAGCTCCAGCCACCGCGGCGCGCCGAAGGCCGGACCGCGCACCGGCAGCCCGGCACGCTGGATCAGCCGTGCGATGCGTTCGGCGTCGGCCTGCGCCAGCAGACCGAGCTTCGCCGACAGCGCCGCAGCCATCACCATGCCGCAGCCGACCGCTTCGCCATGCAGCCATTCGCCATAGCCCAACCCCGCCTCGACCGCGTGCCCGAAGGTGTGGCCGAAGTTCAGGATCGCGCGCAGCCCGGACTCCCGCTCATCACGGCCCACCACCTGGGCCTTGATCTCGCAAGAGCGCCGCACCGCATGCGTCACCGCCGCCGGGTCGCGCGCGAGCAGCGCATCCACCTGCGTCTCGGTCCAGGCGAGGAAGTCGGCGTCGGCGATCGGGCCGTACTTGATGACCTCCGCGAGACCGGCGCGCAGCTCGCGCGGCGGCAGTGTCGCGAGCACATCGAGATCGGCCACCACCGCCACCGGCTGGTGGAAAGCGCCGATCATGTTCTTGCCCAGCGGGTGGTTGATGCCGGTCTTGCCGCCGACCGAGGAGTCGACTTGCGCGAGCAGCGTCGTCGGCACCTGCACGAAAGGCACGCCACGCATGAAGGCGGCGGCCGCAAAGCCAGTCATATCGCCGACCACGCCTCCGCCCAGCGCGTACAGCACTGTCTTGCGGTCCGCGCCCAGGCGCAGCAGGCCATCGAAGATCAGGTTCAGCGTCGCCCAGTCCTTGTGCGCCTCGCCATCGGGCAGCACGATCAGCTCGACGCGACGATGGCGCGCTCGCAGCGTGCGCATCAGCGCCTCGGCGTACAGGGGGGCGACGGTGGTGTTGCTGACGACGACGGCCAGCGCCGACGCCGGAACAGCATCGAAAGC
>DATMJX010000154.1:0-3558 GCA_035553715.1 Methylibium sp. | reverse complement strand
GCGCACGCTGAGAGGCTGCGCCGAAAGGCGCAGGCTCGCATAATCGCGGATTGGCCTGCGTTGCCGCGGGCCGCCCGCCCATGCTCGAGACCCCGCCGCCCCGCGACACCGATCCGACCGATCCGCAGGACCTGCCGGCCGCGCCGCGTGCTCGCGAAGCCGCTGCACCGCCAGCCGACGCGCGGCCCGCGCCGGCGCCGGCCCCCGCCGCGCCCGCGGTCGCGGCGGCGCCAGCGGAGGACGCGGCACCGCGCGCCGAAGCGGCAGCTGCCGCCGAGAGCGCCGCCGGCCTCGGCGCGATGCAGAAGTCCGCCGCGCGTCCGGCGCGCGCCGCGGTCGACCCGCTGGCACCCGCCGTCGCGGCGCTCGACGGCTCGCGCGACACGACCGACGCCGCGGCGCTGCGCTCGGCCGACCGCGCGCTGGCACCGCGTGCCGACCCGATGCGGCTGTGGCTCGCCGACCTGCAGCGCAGCGCGCGCGGGCGCTGGACGGCGTCCGCCACCCCGCCCGCCGAACCCGCCACGGTGCTGCCGGGCCGCGACGGCGCGGCGCTCGGGCAGATCCTCATCGGCGCCGACGCCGCCTGGTGGCAGGCCGCCGAGCCCGGCGCCGGCTGGTGGCGCGCGCCGCTGCCCGACGCCGACCTGCAGCGCCTGCGCGCCGGCCTGGCCGCTTGGTCCGGCCCACGCTGAGCCCCGCGGCCGCGGACGGCCCGGCCCTTATGATGGCCGGTTGCCCGCGACCGCCATGCCCGACGCTGCCCGCCCCGACGACCGCCCCGCCATCCGTGTTCGCGGCGCGCGCACGCACAACCTGAAGAACATCGACCTCGACATCCCGCGCCACGCGCTGGTGGTGATCACGGGGCTCAGCGGTTCCGGCAAGTCCAGCCTCGCCTTCGACACGCTGTATGCCGAGGGCCAGCGCCGCTACGTCGAGAGCCTGAGCGCCTACGCGCGCCAGTTCCTGCAGCTGATGGACAAGCCCGATGTCGACGTGATCGAAGGCCTGAGCCCGGCGATCAGCATCGAGCAGAAGGCGACCAGCCACAACCCGCGCTCGACGGTCGGCACCGTCACCGAGATCCACGACTACCTGCGCCTGCTGTACGCGCGCGCCGGCACGCCCTACTGCCCGGACCACGGCCAGCCGCTGGCCGCGCAGAGCGTCGCGCAGATGGTCGACGCGGTGCTGGCGCTGCCCGAGGACACGCGCCTGATGATCCTGGCGCCGGTGCTGCGCGAGAGGAAGGGCGAGCACGCCGAGCTGTTCGAGGACATGCAGGCGCGCGGCTACGTGCGCTTCCGCGTCGACGGCGAGGTGCGCGAGTTCAGCGACCTGCCCAAGCTCAAGAAGAACGAGAAGCACGACATCGACGTCGTCGTCGACCGCCTGAAGGTGCGGCCCGACATCGCCCAGCGCCTGGCCGAGAGCTTCGAGGCCGCGCTTCGCTTCGCTGACGGCAAGGCCATCGCTTGGGAGATGGACAGCGGCCGCGAGCACCTGTTCAGCGCGAAGTTCGCCTGCCCGGTGTGCAGCTACTCGCTGGCCGAGATGGAGCCGCGCCTCTTCTCCTTCAACTCGCCGGTCGGCGCCTGCCCCAGCTGCGACGGCCTGGGCCAGGTGACGGTGTTCGATCCCGAGCGCGTGGTCGGCTTCCCCTCGCTGAGCCTGGCCAGCGGCGCGGTCAAGGGCTGGGACCGGCGCAACGCCTACACCTACTCGATGCTCGAGAGCGTCGCCGCGCACTACGGCTTCGACCTCGACGCGCCCTGGGAGCAGCTCGCGCCCGAGCACCAGCAGGTGCTGCTGCACGGCTCCGGCGAGACCGAGCTGCCCTTCGTCTACACCAGCGAAGGCGCCAGCGGGCGCAAGCGCAGCGTGAAGCGCTGGCACGCTTTCGAGGGGATCCTGCCGACCTTCGAGCGGCGCTTCCGCGAGACCGACTCGGTCGCGGTGCGCGAGGACCTGGCGCGCTACCAGGCCGCCAAGCCCTGCCCCGACTGCCGCGGCACCCGGCTGCGCCGCGAGGCGCGCCACGTGATGCTGGTCGACGCGCGCGACGGCGCCGCGCGGCCGATCTACGAGATCGAGCACGCCACGTTGCGCGAGGCGCAGGCGGTCTTCGACGGCCTGCAGCTTTCGGGCGCCAAGGCCGAGATCGCCGACAAGGTGGTGCGCGAGATCTCCTCGCGGCTGCGCTTCCTCAACGACGTGGGCCTGAGCTACCTGAGCCTGGACCGCAGCGCCGACACGCTCTCGGGCGGCGAGGCGCAGCGCATCCGGCTGGCGAGCCAGATCGGCTCGGGCCTGACCGGCGTGATGTACGTGCTCGACGAGCCCAGCATCGGCCTGCACCAGCGCGACAACGACCGCCTGATCGCGACGCTCAAGCACCTGCGCGACCTCGGCAACAGCGTGCTGGTGGTCGAGCACGACGAGGACATGATCCGCTGTGCCGACCATGTGGTCGACCTCGGCCCCGGCGCCGGCGTGCACGGCGGACGCGTGATCGCGCAGGGCACGGTCGACGAGGTGATCGCCGCGCCCGAATCGCTGACCGGCCAGTACCTCGGCCGCGCGCTGCGCATCGCGGTGCCGGCGCGGCGCACGCCGTGGCGCACCGAAGGCCTGGCGCTGCCCGAACCCGCCGCCACGCCGCCGCGCAAGGGCAAGGCCACCGAGCCCACGCCGGGCCAGCGCGCCTGGGCCGAGCGCGGCGCGATCACCGCGCTGCGCATCGTCGGCGCGCGCGGCAACAACCTCAAGCGCGTCGACGTCGAGCTCCCGGTCGGCCTGTTCACCTGCGTGACCGGCGTCTCGGGCTCGGGCAAGAGCACGCTGGTCAACGACACGCTCTACGCCGCGGTCGCGCGCAAGCTCTACCAGAGCCACACCGACGCGGCGCCGCACGACGAGATCGAAGGGCTGGAGCATTTCGACAAGGTGATCGCGGTCGACCAGAGCCCGATCGGCCGCACGCCGCGCAGCAACCCGGCGACCTACACGGGCCTGTTCACGCCGATCCGCGAACTGTTCGCCGAGGTGCCGGCGGCGCGCGAGCGCGGCTACGGCGCCGGGCGCTTCAGCTTCAACGTCGCCGGCGGGCGCTGCGAGGCCTGCCAGGGCGACGGCGTGCTCAAGGTCGAGATGCACTTCCTGCCCGACGTCTACGTGCCCTGCGACATCTGCCACGGCGCGCGCTACAACCGCGAGACGCTGGAGATCCTCTACAAGGGCCGCAACATCACCGAGGTGCTGAACCTCACCGTCGAGGACGCGCACACCTTCTTCTCGGCGGTGCCGACGATCGCGCGCAAGCTGCAGACCCTGCTCGACGTCGGCCTGGGCTACATCACGCTGGGCCAGAGCGCGACCACGCTGTCGGGCGGCGAGGCGCAGCGCGTCAAGCTGGCGCTGGAGCTGTCCAAGCGCGACACCGGCCGCACGCTCTACATCCTCGACGAGCCGACGACCGGCCTGCACTTCGCCGACATCGACCTGCTGCTCAAGGTGCTGCACCAGCTGCGCGACGCCGGCAACACGGTGGTGGTG
>DATMJX010000153.1:0-11752 GCA_035553715.1 Methylibium sp. | reverse complement strand
TGTCTCGATCATCAGCTGGGTCTGCCCGAGCCGGCGCGACAGCGCCTCCAGCTCTTTCAGCCGCTGGGCTTGCGCGCCGGCTTCCTGCGGCACGTAGCCGACGAAGGCGAAGCTCTGGCCCTCCAGGCCGCTGGCGGCCAGCGCCAGCAGCAGGGCGCTGGCGCCGGCCAGCGGCCGCACGGGCACGCCCAGGGCATGGGCGGCAGCCACCAACGTGGCGCCTGGGTCGGCCACGGCGGGCAGGCCGGCCTCGCTGATCAGCCCCATGTCATGGCCGGCGAGGGCCGGAGCGAGCAGCGGTTGCAGGTCCGGTGAAGGTGCCGCGCGCCCCTTGGCCGCGCGCGGCAGCTCATGGATGTCAATCGCCTGCAGGGGCCGGGCGAGGGGGGTGACCGCGTCGACCCGCTTGAGGAAGGCGCGTGTCGTCTTGGCGTTCTCGCACACCCAATGGGTCAGCCGCGCGGCGGCCTCGATCACCCCCTGTGGCAGCACGGCCCGCAAGTCGCCCGTGGCGTCGGGGGTGCCGAGGTCCAGCGTGTTCGGCACCAGCCAGAGCGTGCCCGGCGTCATCGCGGCGCCAGTGGGTCGAGGCCGGCGGCGCGCAGCAGCGCGGCCGTGGCGATCAGCGGCAGGCCGATCAGCGCGGTCGGGTCGTCCGACTCGATCGCGTCGAGCAGCACGATGCCCAGCCCTTCGGACTTGGCACTGCCGGCGCAATCGTAGGGCCGCTCGGCGCGCAGATAGATCTCGATCTCGGCGTCGCTCAGGGCACGAAAGCGCACCGTCACCGGCACGCGGCGCAAGGCGCTGAAGTCGCCGTGGCGTACCGCGACCGCGGTGTGGAACACCACGCAGCGGCCCCGCATCGCGCGCAATTGCTCGACCGCGCGCTCGTGCGTGCCGGGCTTGCCGATCGCTACCCCGTCGAGCTCGGCGACCTGGTCCGAGCCGATCACCACCGCACCGGGGTGGCGTGCCGCGACCTCGTCGGCCTTGGCCTGCGCCAGCCGTTCGGCCAGCGTCGCCGGGGTTTCGCCAGGCTGCGGCGTCTCATCGACCCGCGGTGCCACCGACTCGAAAGGCAGGCCGAGGCGTTGCAGCAGCTCGCGGCGGTAGCGCGAGGTCGAACCGAGAATCAAGGGGGCGGTGGCGGGGGGCGTCATGGCGCCATTGTCGCGGCGCCTACACTTGCCGGGCGATGAAAGCCCGAGTCTTCAATCCCCTGCGCCTCGATGTCGAGGCCTTCGCCGAGGCGGACGCCGAGCTGGCCGGCACCTGGCCCCTGACCGAGCTGCCGCGCCTGGCCGGGAGTGGCAGCGCCGAGGCGCCGGCGCGGCCCGAAGACCGGGTCGAGTGGGCGGTGCGCGGCAGCTGCCGGCGGCGCGTCGGTGCGCCAGCCGAGTGGCGCATCGAGTTGCAGGCCCGCACGCGCTTGTGCTTCGACTGCCAGCGCTGCCTGCTGCCGGTCGAGGTGCTGGTGGAGGCGGTGCGGCCGCTGCGCTTTGTCGCGGGCGAGGCCGAGGCGGCGGCGCTGGATGCCGACAGCGACGAGGATGTGCTCGCGCTCAGCCGTGCGCTCGACCTGCGCGAGTTGGTCGAGGACGAGTTGCTGCTGGCCCTGCCGCTGGTGCCGCGCCACGAGACGTGCCCGGCGGAGCCGCAACCGCGGCCGCAGCCGGCGGTGGACGACGGGCCGGCGCGCCCTCACCCTTTCGCGGTGCTGGCAGCGCTGAAGAAATCCGGCCCGGCGCACTGAAGAGGGCGGTTCCAGCCCTGATATACTTGCAAGCTTTTCCGCGGAACCCGGCTGACGTCTTCGTCCTCGGGCACTGCGGGCGGCGCCAGCACGATCGGCGTCCAGTCTTTGCCCAGGAGCCCTCATGGCCGTTCAACAGAACAAGAAGTCGCCGTCCAAGCGTGGCATGCACCGTTCGCACAACGCCCTGGCGAAGCCGGGTCTGGCGATCGAATCGACCACCGGCGAAACCCATCTGCGTCACCACATCAGCCCGACCGGCTTCTATCGCGGTCGCAAGGTGCTGAAGACCAAAGCGGATGCCTGAACCGGCCCGGCCCCGGCGCGTTGAGCCCCGGGGTCTGCCGCCGCAGGATCGCACGCCCGGCCGCCTGGTTGCAGGCCGCCGGGCGTTGTCGTTGTAGCCTTGCGCGGCCCGGCCCGACATGACGCACTTGTCAGCAGCGCGCGGCGCGCTTAGCGTGCGTGCTCCGTTCCGCCCGAGCGATCGATGAGCGATCTGTCCGCCCCCGTCACCACGCCCGTGCGCCTCGCCGTCGACTGCATGGGCGGCGACCATGGCGTCGGCGTCACGCTGCCGGCCTGCCGCGCCTTCCTGGCCAGCCATCCCGATGCCGAGCTGTTGCTGGTCGGTCGCCCCGAGGCGCTGGCATCGGCGGCCGGCTGGGCGCGTTGCGTCGTTGTGGCGGCCAGCGAGGTCGTGGCGATGGACGATCCCGTCGAGGTCGCCCTGCGCAAGAAGCGCGACTCCTCGCTGCGCGTCGCGATCAACCAGGTCAAGTCGGCGGACGGCGTGGCGGCCGCGCACGCCTGCGTGTCGGCTGGCAACACCGGCGCGCTGATGGCGGTGGCGCGCTACGTGCTCAAGACGCTGGAGGGCATCGACCGCCCGGCCATTGCCACCGTGATGCCGAACCGGCTCGACGGCCACACCACCGTGCTCGACCTTGGCGCCAACGTCGATTGCACGGCCGAGCACCTGCTGCAGTTCGCGGTGATGGGCAGCGCGCTGGTCGCGGCGGTCGAGGGCAAGGCCAACCCGACGGTCGGTCTGCTCAACATCGGCGAAGAGGCGATCAAGGGCAGCGACACCATCAAGCGCGCCGGCGAGTTGCTGCGGGACGCGGCCGCCGGTGGGCATCTGAATTTCGTCGGCAACGTCGAGGGCAACGACATCTTCACCGGAAAGGCCGACATCGTCGTGTGTGACGGCTTCGTCGGCAACGTCGCGCTGAAGACGGCCGAGGGCCTGGCCTCGATGCTGTCGTCCTTCATCCGCCAGGAGTTCACTCGTACCTGGTATGCGAAGCTGGCCGCGCTGGTCGCGCTGCCGGTGTTGCGGCACTTCAAGAACCGCGTTGACCACCGCCGCTACAACGGTGCGGCGCTGCTCGGGCTGCGCGGGCTGGTGTTCAAGAGCCATGGCTCGGCCGATGCGTTCGCCTTCGAGCAGGCGCTGAACCGGGCTTATGATGCGGCGCGCCACCGACTGCTCGACCGCGTGCACGACCGCATCCTCGAGACGCTGCAGGCCTTGCCGGCCGAGCCGGCGCCGCAGGACGGATCGGTGCCACAAGCCGCATGACCTCGCCTTCCCACCCGACCCATACCCGCATCACCGGCACCGGCAGCTACCTGCCGCCGCGCCGGCTGAGCAACGAGCAGCTCGCCGCCGAACTGGCGGCGCGTGGCGTCGAGACGTCCGATGCCTGGATCGTCGAGCGCACCGGCATCCGTGCGCGCCATTTCGCCGCGGAGGGCGTGACGGCCAGCGACCTCGCGTTCGAGGCGGCACGTCACGCGCTCGAGGCCGCCGGGCGACGTGCCGACGAGATCGACCTGATCATCGTCGCGACCTCGACGCCGGACATGGTGTTCCCATCGACCGCCTGCATCGTGCAGGCCAAGCTGGGCATCGTCGGTTGCCCGGCCTTCGACGTGCAGGCGGTGTGCTCGGGCTTCGTCTATGCGCTGACGGTGGCCGATTCGCTGATCCGCACCGGCACGGCACGTCGGGCGCTCGTGATCGGCGCGGAGGTGTTCTCCCGCATCCTCGACTTCGACGACCGCACCACCTGCGTGCTGTTCGGCGACGGTGCCGGCGCAGTGGTGCTCGAGGCCAGCGACACGCCGGGCATCCTGGCCACCGAGCTGCACGCCGATGGGCGCCATGTGGGCATCCTGTGCGTGCCGGGCACGGTGTCGGGCGGCCAGGTGATCGGCGACCCGTTGCTGAAGATGGACGGCCAGGCCGTATTCAAGCTTGCCGTCGGCGTGCTCGAGGACGCGGCACGCGCCGTGCTCGAGAAGGCCGGCCGCCAGGACAGCGACATCGACTGGCTGATCCCCCACCAGGCCAACCTCCGCATCATGCAGGGCACGGCCAAGAAGCTGAAGCTGCCGCTGGACAAGCTGGTCGTCACGGTCGACGAGCATGGCAACACCTCGGCTGCGTCGGTGCCGCTGGCGCTCGACCATGCGGTGCGCTCCGGCCAGGTGCAGCGCGGCGACACCGTGATGCTCGAGGGCGTCGGCGGCGGCTTCACCTGGGGCGCGGTGCTGCTCGACTTCTGAGCGGCCCGCCCCGATCCACGACACACAGGAGATATTGCGGATGTCGGCTTTCGCCTTCGTCTTTCCCGGCCAGGGCTCGCAGAGCGTCGGTATGCTCGACGCCTGGGGTGACCACCCCGTGGTGCGTGACACGCTGACCGAGGGCTCGGCCGCGCTCGGCGAGGATCTCGCCGCGCTGATCCAGAACGGCCCGAAGGAGGTGCTGGACCTGACCGCCAACACCCAGCCCGTGATGCTGGTGGCGAGCGTCGCCTGCTGGCGCGCCTGGCGGGCCGAGGGCGGCGCGCAGCCGGCGGTCGTCGCCGGCCACTCGCTCGGCGAGTACAGCGCGCTGGTCGCGGCCGGTGCGCTGAGCTTGGCCGACGCGGTGCCGCTGGTGCGCCTGCGCGCGCAGGCGATGCAGCAGGCGGTGCCGGTCGGCGCCGGTGCGATGGCGGCGATCCTCGGGCTCGACGCCGATGCGGTGCGTGCTGGCTGCGCCGAGGCGGCTGCGGCCACCGGCGAGCCGGTCGAGGCCGCGAACTACAACGACCCGAAGCAGACCGTGATCTCGGGCGCCAAGGCCGCCGTCGACAAGGCCTGCGAGCTGCTGAAGGCGGCCGGCGCCAAACGTGCGCTGCCGCTGGCGGTCTCGGCGCCCTTCCACTCGAGCCTGATGAAGCCGGCCGCCGAGGCGCTGCGCGCGCGGCTCGCGACCGTGGCGCTCGTCGCCCCGACGATCCCGGTCGTCAACAACATCGACGTGGCCGTGCAGACCGAGCCGGCCGCGATCAAGGAAGCCCTGTACCGCCAGGCCTTCGGCCCGGTGCGCTGGGTCGAGACGGTCCAGGCCATCAAGGCCCGTGGCATCGTCCGGGTGGTCGAGTGCGGCCCGGGCAAGGTGCTGGCCGGCCTGGTCAAGCGCGTCGACGCCGAGCTGGCGACCTTCAACATCTTCGATCCGGCGAGCCTCGCCGACACCCAGGGGGCGCTGGCATGAGCGACGCCAAGCAAGTCGCGCTGGTCACCGGCGCCAGCCGCGGCATCGGCCGCGCGATCGCGCTGGTGCTGGCGCAGCGGGGCTACAAGGTCATCGGCACCGCGACCAGCGCGTCCGGCGCGCAGGCGATCACCGAGGCGCTGGCGCCGCAAGGCGGGCGCGGTCTCGTGCTCGACGTCACCGACGCGGCCGCGCTGGATGCGGCGATCGAGGGCATCGTCAAGGCCGACGGTGGCCTGCATGTGCTGGTCAACAACGCCGGCATCACGCGCGACCAGCTGTCGATGCGGATGAAGGACGAGGACTGGGATGCGGTGCTCGACACCAACCTCAAGGCCGTGTTCCGCGCCAGCCGCGCGGCGATCCGGCCGATGATGAAGCAGCGCTACGGGCGCATCGTCAGCATCACCTCGGTGGTGGGGGCGAGCGGCAACCCGGGCCAGGCCAACTACGCCGCGGCCAAGGCCGGCGTGGCCGGCATGACGCGCTCGCTGGCGCGCGAGCTCGGCAGCCGTGGCATCACCGTCAACTGCGTCGCGCCAGGCTTCATCCAGACCGACATGACCGAGGGGCTGCCCGAGGCGCAGAAGGCTGCGCTGCTGGCCCAGATCCCGCTCGGCCGGCTGGGGGCGCCCGAGGAGATCGCCGAGGCGGTGGCCTTCCTGGCCTCGGCCGGCGCCGGCTACATCACCGGCACCGAGCTGCACGTCAACGGCGGCATGTTCATGAGTTGAGACAACGCGTCGGGCGGCATCCACCGGTGGCCGCCGGACGCCCCAGGGCTGTCACCCTGGTGCCCTTAGAATCACCGGCTGTTTTTGGAACTCTCCCTGGAGGAGTCATGAGCGACATCGAAGCACGCGTCAAGAAGATCATCGCCGAGCAGCTCGGCGTGGCCGAGGGCGAGGTCACCAACGAGAAGGCCTTCGTCGCCGATCTGGGCGCGGATTCGCTCGACACGGTCGAACTGGTGATGGCGCTCGAGGACGAGTTCGGCATCGAGATCCCGGACGAAGAGGCCGAGAAGATCACCACCGTGCAGCTCGCGATCGACTACGCGAAGTCGCACGCCAAGGCCTGATTCCCGTCTGCGCATGAGTCGTCGTCGCGTCGTCGTGACGGGCCTCGGGCTCGTCACCCCCGTGGGCAACACGGTGGCCGAGTCCTGGACCAACCTCGTCGCGGGCCGCTCGGGCATTGCCAACGTCACCAAGTTCGACGCATCCAACCTGGCCTGCCGCTTTGCCGGCGAGGTCAAGGGCTTCAGCATCGAGGACTACATCCCCGGCAAGGAAGCCCGCCACATGGACACCTTCATCCATTTCGGTCTGGCAGCCTCGCTGCAGGCCGTCAAGGATGCCGGGCTGCCCACCGGCGATGCGTTGAGCGAGGAGCAGGCCGAGCGCATCGGCTGCTTGGTCGGTTCCGGCATCGGCGGCTTGCCGATGATCGAGCTGACCCACGCCGAGTACACGGCGCGCGGGCCGCGGCGCATCTCGCCGTTCTTCGTGCCGGCCTCGATCATCAACATGATCTCGGGGCACCTGTCGATCCAGTGCGGCTTCACCGGTCCCAACCTGGCGATCGTCACCGCCTGCACGACCGGCCTGCACTGCCTCGGTCAGGCGGCACGGATGATCCAGTACGGCGAGGCCGACGTGATGGTCGCCGGCGGCGCCGAGAGCACCGTCTCGCCGCTGGGCATCGGCGGCTTCGCGGCGGCGCGTGCGCTGTCCACGCGCAACGATGATCCGGCCACCGCCTCGCGTCCCTGGGACAAGGACCGCGATGGTTTCGTGCTCGGGGAGGGTGCCGGCGTCATGGTGCTCGAGGAATACGAGCATGCCAAGGCGCGGGGCGCGCGCATCTATGCCGAGCTGGCCGGGTTCGGCATGGGGGCCGATGCCTTCCACATGACCGCGCCCAACGTCGATGGCCCGAAGCGCGCCATGAAGGCCGCGCTGCGCGACGCCGGGGTCAACCCCGACGCGGTGCAGTACCTCAACGCCCACGGCACCTCGACGCCGCTGGGTGATGTCAACGAATCCAACGCGGTCAAGCTCGCCTTCGGCGAGCATGCGAAGCGACTGGTGGTGAACTCGACCAAGTCGATGACGGGTCACCTGCTGGGTGGCGCGGGCGGCATCGAGTCGGTGTTCACGGTCCTGGCGATTCACCACCAAGTGTCGCCGCCGACCATCAACATCTTCAACCAGGATCCGGAGTGCGATCTGGACTACTGCGCCAACACCGCGCGGGAGATGAAGATCGACGTCGCTGTGAAGAACAACTTCGGCTTCGGCGGCACCAACGGCACGCTGCTGTTCCGGCGGGCCTGACGCGACGGTGCCGCTGCACCGTTGTGGAACGATGCGTGCCGCACCGGCGGTCAGTCTCGCCCTCCGCAGCGGTGCGCACTGGCGGATGGCGCTGACGGGGCTCGCGGCCTTCGTCGTGGTCGTGACCGGCGCCTGGGCGCTCGACCGCGGCGACGTCGTTTCGTTGGGGGGCGCCTCGCTGAGCTGGGCGTATGCCGCCGCGCTCGTCTGGCGCTGCCGGCAAGCGACGACCTGGCAACTCGCCTGGGACGGCAGTGGCTGGCAACTGACGGGGGACGGCAGGTACGCTGCCGCTTGGCGTGGCGAGGTCGCCGTGATGATCGACCTCGGCGATGCGCTGCTGCTGCGCTTCGTGTCCACCGATGGCACGTCGGCGGTCTGGCTGCCGTTGCAGCGCGGCGACCTGCCGGCCGGCTGGCATCCGCTGCGGTGTGCCCTGTATTCGCCGCGCCCGGCGTCCGCCGGTGCGACGGGTTGATCCCATGACCGCCGACGCTGCCGCCGACGCCCTGCTGATCGAGCGGGTCAAGCAGGGCGATGTGCGCGCCTTCGAGATGCTGGTCGTCAAGTACCAGCGCCGCATCGAGCGGCTGATCGGGCGCATGGTGCGTGACGTCGACCTGGTGCAGGACATTGCCCAGGAAACCTTCATCCGTGCCTATCGCGCGATTCCGCAGTTCCGCGGCGAGAGCGCCTTCTACACCTGGCTGTACCGGATCGCGGTCAATACCGCCAAGAAGGCGTTGGTCGACCTCAAGCGCGATCCGGTGATGACCGAATCGGCCTTCGCCACGCGCGATGAGGAAGGCGACGAAACTTCGCGGGTCGAGAACGAACTAAGCGACGGCGAAACGCCTGACGCTCTCCTGGCCACCAAGGAGATCGCCACTGCGGTGAACTCCGCGATCGATGCGCTGTCCGAAGACTTGCGCCAGGCGATCACGCTGCGCGAGATCGAGGGGCTGAGTTACGAGGAAATCGCCGATGTGATGAATTGCCCGATCGGCACCGTGCGCTCGCGGATCTTCCGGGCGCGTGAGGCGATCGCACAGCGGCTGAGGCCGCTGCTCGACACGCGCGAGGGCGAGCGCTGGTGAGGCCTGAAGGAGTGACGCGATGAGTGCGGCAGACGACAACCCCGATGCCCTGGAGCGCCTGTCGGCGCTGGCCGACGGCGAGGCCGACGCGCGCGTCGTGGCGGCGATCAGCGCCGCCTGGCGCGATGACGGCGTGACGCGTGCGCGCTGGCACTGCTACCAGCTGATCGGCGATGTGATGCGCTCCGACGAGCTGGCCGGACATGGTCGCGACGCGGCGTTTCTCGCGACCTTGCGCGGTCGACTGGCCGAAGAGCCGGTGGTGCTTGCGCCAGCGGCTGCGGCCGTGGCGGTGCCGCAGGTGCGCCAGACCGGCAACGGCGCGCCGGCGGCAAGTGTGGCGCGCAGCCGCCTGCGGCGCTGGGCGCCACCGGCGGCACTGGCGGCCGGCTTCATGGTGGTGGCGGTTGGCGCGATGACGGTATGGCGGCCGGCGGCCGAGGTCGATGGAGCGGCACTGGCCGGCGCGACGGCGGTACCGGCCACCGCGCCGGCGCTGACCCCGCAAGAGGGGGCTCCGCGCGCGGCCGCCGAGGTGCCGAGTTTCGCGACGCTGGCCGCGCCGGTGACGCTGGCCACGGCGGGTGAATCCGCGAGCGAGCGCGCGCCGGCGGTGCTGATCCGCGATCCGCGGCTCGACGCCTATCTGGCGGCGCACCAGCAGTTTGGCGGCAGCTCCGCGCTCGGCGTGCCCTCGGGCTTCCTGCGCAACGCGACGCACGAAGGCGTCGGACCGGCTTCGCGCTGAGCATGCGGCAGGCTGTCGTCGCCACGGGCCCGCACCGGCTGCTGTCCTGGATGATCTGGGCCGCGGTGGCGCTGCTGCCGGTGGCAGCGCAGGCCCAGGCCGTCGAGAGCGACCCGCTCGTCGAGGCGCGCGAGGCCCGCTACTGGCTGTCGCGCATCCACGAGGCGGCCAGTCAGCGCAGCTTCCTCGGCACCTTCGTCGTCAGCGCCGGTGGGTCGATGGCGAGCGCGCGCATTGCGCACTACAGCGACGGCCCGAACCAGTTCGAGCGCATCGAGCCGCTCGATGGCCGGCGGCGCCAGGTGCTGCGCCACAACGATCTTGTCACCAGCCTGTGGCCGCAGCAGCGGCTCGCGGTGATCGAGACGCGCCAGTCGATGAGCCAGTTCCCGGCCCTGTTGTCGGCCGAGGCTGGCCGCATCGTCGAGCGCTACCGCGTGCGTCCGCTCGGCGAGGATCGCGTGGCCGGCCACGAGGCCCATGTGCTGTTGCTCAGCCCGAGGGACGGCTACCGTTTCGGCTATCGGCTGTGGGCCGAGAAGAGCAGCGGCCTGCTGCTGCGCGCCGAGGTGCTCGACGAGCGCGAGGCGGTGCTCGAATCCTCGGCGTTTTCCGACCTGATCATCGGCGTCAAGCCGCGTCCCGACCTGGTGCTCAAGGCCATGAAGGGCCTCGAGGGTTGGCGCGTCGAACGTCCTGCGCTCGAGCCAACCGACCTGCAGGCCGAAGGGTGGGGGGTGCGCGATCTGCCGCCGGGCTTCCAGCCGGTCAGCACGGTGCGCCGTTCGATGGCGCCCGCTCAGGTGAGCAGCTCCGCCGTCGTGCTGCAGTCCATCTACTCGGACGGACTCACGCACGTGTCGATCTTCATTGAACCCTTCGTGCCAGCGCTGCACAAACGCGAGGCGTCGAGTGCGATGGGCGCGACGCAGACGATGACGCGTCGCCAGGGCGACTGGTGGCTCACCGTCATCGGCGACGTGCCGGTGGTCACGCTGCGTGGCTTTGCGCTCGGACTCGAGCGGCGGCGATGAGGGACCCGCCCGGCGGGCGGGTCAGGATCGACAGGACTCTGAGGTGAACATGCGTATCGATAAAGTGGCGGTGCCCGCGGCCGGTGGCCGGTGGCGTCAAGTCGTCGCGGTGCTCGCCGCGCTGGGGGCAGCGCTGGCGCTGGCCACCCAGCCCCGGGTCGGCCAGGCGCAGCCCTCCGCGGCCCCAGTGGCCGCCGCAGCAGCGCGGGGCCTGCCCGACTTCGCCGACCTGGCCGAGCAGGTCGGGCCGGCGGTGGTGAACATCCGCACGACCGAGCGCGTGCGCGGCGGTCAGCGTGGCGGTCGACCGGAGATGGACGACGAGATGCAGGAGTTCTTCCGGCGCTTTTACGGCGTGCCGCCGGGGCAGCAGCCGGGCCCGCGCGGCGGACCGCGTCCGGGCCAGCAGCAGCCCGAGGAGGAGCAGCAGCGCGGCGTCGGCTCGGGTTTCATCTACACCAGCGACGGCTACGTGATGACCAACGCGCACGTGGTCGACGGTGCCGACGAGGTCTACGTCACCTTGACCGACAAGCGCGAGTTCAAGGCCAAGATCATCGGCACGGACAAGCGCACCGATGTCGCGATCGTGAAGATCGACGCGACCGGTCTGCCGGCCGTCAGGATTGGTGATGTCGGCAAGCTGCGGGTCGGCGAGTGGGTGATGGCGATCGGCTCGCCCTTCGGGCTGGAGAACACGGTCACCGCGGGCATCGTCAGTGCGAAGGGCCGCGACACCGGCGAGTTCGTCGCCTTCATCCAGACCGACGTCGCGATCAACCCCGGCAATTCGGGCGGCCCGTTGCTGAACCTGCGTGGCGAGGTGGTCGGCATCAACTCGCAGATCCTCAGCCGCTCGGGCGGCTTCATGGGCGTGTCGTTCGCGATCCCGATGGACGAGGCGGTGCGTGTGGCCGATCAGTTGCGCTCGATCGGTCGCGTGGTGCGCGGCCGCATCGGGGTTCAGATCGGCGAGGTCACGCGCGACGTGGCCGAGTCGCTGGGCCTGGCCCGTGCGGCAGGTGCCCTGGTGCGCTCGGTCGAGGACGGGGGCCCGGCGGCCGCGGCGGGCGTCGAGCCGGGCGACATCATCACGCGCTTCGATGGCAAGCCGGTCGAGCGTTCGAGCGATCTGCCTCGACTGGTCGGCAACACCCGGCCGGGCAGCAAGACGACGCTCCAGGTCTTCCGCCGCGGGTCGCCCCGCGGCGGAAGACCTGGAGCG
>DATMJX010000152.1:0-3846 GCA_035553715.1 Methylibium sp. | reverse complement strand
ACATGGGTGCTCTGCGGGTCGTAATCGAACTCGGCGTGCAGGCGCTGCATCAGCGCCTGCACGCCGAGTTCGATTACGACCCGCAGAGCACCCATGTCGGCACGCCGCTGCTCGAGGCCTTCCGCCAGCGCCGCGGCGTCTGCCAGGACTTCGCCCACGTGATGATCGGCGCGCTGCGCTCGCTGGGTCTGGCGGCGCGCTACGTCAGCGGCTACCTGCTGACCGAGCCGTCCCCCGGGCAGCCGCGCCTGCAGGGCGCCGACGCCTCGCACGCCTGGGTCGCGGTGGCGCTGCCGCGCGGCGAGGGGATCGCTCCCGACTGGCTCGAGCTCGACCCGACCAATGCCTGCGTCGCCGGCACCGGCCATGTGCGCGTCGCCTTCGGGCGCGACTACGGCGACGTGACGCCGCTGCGCGGCGTGATCCGCGGCGGCGGGGCGCACCGGCTGGCCGTCGCCGTGTCGACCCGCCCCGCCGAGGGCGGATGAATCGGTCGTGGCACGGACCGTGCTTGCGCATCCGGCGTGGGGGAAGCAATGAGCGTATTTGACGAGATGCATGCAGCGGCGGATGCCGTGCGGCCGCACTACGACCGCTACGCGCGCTGGCTGGCCGAGCAGCCGCACGAGACCATGCGCGACCGGCGTGACGAGGCCGAGATGATCTTCCGGCGCGTCGGCATCACCTTCGCGGTCTACGGCGCGAAGGACGAGGACGGCTCGGGCACCGAGCGCCTGATCCCCTTCGACCTGATCCCGCGCGTGATCCCGGCGCACGAGTGGCGCGAGATGGAAAAGGGCCTGCGCCAGCGCGTCACCGCGCTGAACCGCTTCATCGACGACGTCTACCACGGCCAGGAGATCCTCAAGGCCGGCATCGTGCCGGCCGAGCAGGTGCTCAAGAACGCCCAGTTCCGCCCCGAGATGATGGGCGTCAGCGTGGCCGGCGGCATCTACTCGCACATCGCCGGCATCGACATCGTGCGCGCCGCCAACGCCGACGGCTCGGGCAGCTACTACGTGCTCGAGGACAACCTGCGCGTGCCCAGCGGCGTGAGCTACATGCTCGAGAACCGCAAGATGATGATGCGGCTCTTCCCCGAGCTGTTCGTCAGCCACCGCGTCGCGCCGGTCGCGCACTACCCCGACTTGCTGCTCGAGACCCTGCGCGCGGTCTCGCCCGGCGGCGTCAACGAGCCCACCGTCGTGGTGCTGACGCCGGGCATGTACAACAGCGCCTACTTCGAGCACGCCTTCCTCGCGCAGCAGATGGGCGTCGAGCTCGTCGAGGGCAAGGACCTGTTCGTCAAGGACGGCTTCTGCTTCATGCGCACCACGCAGGGCCCGAAGCGCGTCGACGTGATCTACCGCCGCATCGACGACGACTTCCTCGACCCGCTGGCCTTCCGGCCCGACTCCTCGCTCGGCTGCGCCGGGCTGCTGGGCGTCTACCGCGCCGGCAACGTGACCCTGTGCAATGCCATCGGCGCCGGCGTGGCCGACGACAAGTCGATCTATCCGTACGTGCCGAAGATGATCGAGTTCTACCTCGGCGAGAAACCGATCCTCAACAACGTGCCGACCTGGCTGTGCCGCGAGCCCGAGGACCTGAAGCATGTGCTGGCGCACCTGGGCGAGCTGGTCGTCAAGGAGGTGCACGGGGCCGGCGGCTACGGCATGCTGGTCGGCCCGGCCGCGAGCAAGGCCGAGATCGAGGCCTTCCGCGCGCAACTGCTCGCCAACCCCGGCAACTACATCGCCCAGCCGACGCTGGCGCTGTCGACCTGCCCGACCTTCGTCGACAGCGGCGTCGCGCCGCGCCACATCGACCTGCGGCCCTTCGTGCTCAGCGGCACCAGCGTGCAGATGGTGCCCGGCGGCCTGACGCGCGTGGCGCTGAAGCAGGGCTCGCTGGTCGTCAACTCGTCGCAGGGCGGGGGCACCAAGGACACCTGGGTTCTGGAGAGCTGACATGACGACCCCCACGTGCCTGCGGCACGGCCCCCCAGGGGGATGTTCACCCCTATTGGGGCGGCCCTGCGAGGGCTGAGGAGACAAGACCATGCTGTCGCGCACCGCCGACCACCTCTACTGGATGGCCCGCTACATCGAGCGGGCCGAGAACACCGCCCGCATGCTCGACATCAACTACCAGATGTCGCTGCTGCCGCAGTCGAGCGAGC
The DNA here is from genome assembly GCA_035553715.1 of Methylibium sp. Lineage (GTDB taxonomy): Bacteria > Pseudomonadota > Gammaproteobacteria > Burkholderiales > Burkholderiaceae_C > Methylibium. The sequence continues at coordinate 1,664 of DATMJX010000152.1, read as the reverse complement.
AGGCCGAGCAGGGCTGGCGCGGCATGCTCAGCATCAGCGAGCTGACGGGCGAGTTCCTGCGCCGCCACGCGGGCGTCAACCCGCGCGAGGTCATGGACTTCATGGTGCGCGACGAGTCCAACCCCTCGAGCATCCACTCCTGCCTGCGTGCCGCGCGCGAGAACGCCCGCGCCGTGCGCGGCACGCTGACCACCGAGGTCTGGGAGACCGCCAACGCGACCTGGCTCGAGTTCAAGCGCCTGATCGCCGGCGGCCACTTCCACAAGGACCCGAGCGAATTCTTCGAGTGGGTGAAGTTCCGCTCGCACCTCTCGCGCGGCGTCACACTGGGCACGATGCTGCAGGACGAGAGCTTCCACTTCCTGCGCATCGGCACCTTCCTCGAGCGAGCCGACAACACCGCGCGGCTGCTCGACGTGAAGTTCCATGCCGCGCACGGCGAGTTCTTCGGCGCCCATGACCCGAACGAGCCGCTCGAGGTCGACTTCTATCACTGGAGCGCGATCCTGCGCTCGGTCTCCGGCTTCGAGGTCTACCGCAAGGTCTACCGCAACGTGATCCGCCCCGAGAAGGTCGCGGAGCTGCTGATCCTGCGCCCCGACATGCCGCGCTCGCTGGCGGCGTGCATGAACGAGGTGGTGGCCAACCTGCAGTTCGTCGCCAACGAGCAGAGCGTCGAGACCCTGCGCCGCGCCGGGCGGCTGCGCTCGGACCTGCAGTTCGGCCGCATCGACGAGATCCTCGCGACCGGGCTGCACGCCTACCTGACGCAGTTCCTCGACCGGGTCGGCGATCTCGGCGTCGGGATCAGCCGGGACTTCCTGGTGCCGGTGTGAGCGGCCCCGGCGCCACGGCGCTCTAGCGCGCCCTGCGCCGGGCCCCGCGGCGCAGGGCCGTGAACCAGTCCGGGCGGAAGATCTTCAGGGCCAGGGAGGGAATCCGGCCGATGCGCTCCTCGTCCTGGTCGACCGGCTCGACCCGGTAGCAGTCGACGTCGAGCGCGCCGTAGCGGTAGGTCTTGCTCAGGTAGTGGCTCAGGAAGGGCGTCTTCAGCGCGGCGCGGTAGGCCGGTGCCATCGCGCGGCGGCACAGGTAGAGCTTGTTCGAGCCGACGGCGAAGGCGACGATGTCGGACGGAGTGCTTTCCTGCCACAGCGCATAGCCGGTGGTGACGTCGGGCCATTCGGCGCGACAGTAGTCGTCGAGTGCGATGACGCCGCCGCTGGCGAGGGTCTGCTCGGCCAGGCGCAGGTCGTTCTGCACGATCGACTTCCAGTGCCCGCCGTCGACGCTGAAGAAGCGCACCGGTCCCACCTGCTGCAGGATGTCCTCCGGGCGCACGTCTTCCGACGAACCCTTGAAGGTCCTGAGCCGCGCCGGGTCGATCCCGAAGCGCGCCAGGTTGGACTGGAAGGCGTCGAAGTCGCCCTTGCCGGAGGCGTCGAGGTTCTTGCTCTGCTCGTCGAAGAGGTCGATGCACAGCGCCAGTTCGTCGCCGCGCAGCGCCATGCACAAGGGGATGAAGGACTTGCCGTGGTGAACGCCGATCTCCACGCAGGCCCCGGCGACGGCGTGCTGTTGCTGGTGGTCGAGGATCGCGCCGATGATCTCGGCGTCGACGCGCTGCAACCAGCCCTTGACGGCCTTCTTGCCGTGACGGAGGT
>DATMJX010000151.1:0-6856 GCA_035553715.1 Methylibium sp. | reverse complement strand
CGCCCCGGATGAAGTGCACCCCCTCGATCGGCTCGAGCTCGAGCAGGTCGAGCGCGATGATCGCGCCGTTGAGCTCGCCCGCCGCCGCGCCGCCGGCCCCGGCCTCCTTGGGCGCGAAGCGCCGGCGCAGGTACTGGCTCCAGGCCCCGGGGGCGGCGCCCAGGTCGACCACGAGCTGGCCGGGCTTGATCAGCCCGAGCGCCTCGTCGATCTCCTTCAGCTTGTAGGCGGCGCGGGCGCGGTAGCCCTCCTTCTGCGCCAGCTTCACATAGGGGTCGTTGACATGGTCGTTGAGCCACGCCTTGTTGACCTTCTTGCTTTTCGTCTTGACCTTCATGCTGACCGGATAATAGACAGATGCCCGCCATTCAACTCACGCCTGCTCAGCGCAAGGCCCATCGCGCCGATGCGCACCACCTCGACCCGGTCGTGATGATCGGCGGCGAGGGCCTGTCCCCCGCGGTCGTCAAGGAGACCGACGCCGCCCTGAAGGCCCACGGCCTGATCAAGGTGCGCGTCTTCTCCGACGAGCGCGACACCCGCGAGGCGATGCTCGCCGCGCTGTGCGAGCAGCTCGATGCCGCGCCGATCCAGCACATCGGCAAGCTGCTGGTGCTGTGGCGCCCGCTGCCGCCGAAGGAGAAGACCGAGCGCGAGGACCGCAAGGCCGGGCCGAAGGTCGTCAAGATCCTGAAGTTCTCCAAGAGCGGCAATCACCGCGCCCAGGTCAAGAAGCTGACCGTGCTGGGCAACGAACGGCTCACGGCCGGCGGCATGGTCAAGCGCGCCAAGGAGCGCGTCGCCAGCCGCAAGAAGGGCGGCGGCTGAGTCACTTCGCAGCGTCGGCCGGGTGCGGCTTGAGGTGCTCGGTGGACGTGACCCCCATCGACACGTAGATGCTCGTCAGCGCCTCGATGCCGATGTCCGCCGGCGTCACCCAGTCCGTCGGCACGTAGAGCAGGCCCCCACCCACCGGCACCGGCGAGGTCGGGATCAGCACCGCGTGGTAGGCCACCCCGCCCAGCTCGATCGGTTCGGCACAGGACAGCAGGCCCAGCGCCGCCGCGCCGCCCGGGCCGCCGAAGTGGCACCACACCGGCTGCATCGACTGCAGCCCACCGGTGTCGCGCGGGCCGATCAGCTCGACGAGCCGCTGCGCGATGCCGTAGATGCTGCGCACCACCGGAATCCGCTCGACCAGCGCATCGACGACGCTGCCGAGCCAGGGCCGCAGTCGTGTCTGCACCAGCAGGCCCAGCATGAAGATCGCCACGACGACGAAGGCGATCCCCAGCAGGTAGCCGATCACCTCCGAGCTGCTGCCCCGCAGGCCGAGCGCGACGAGCTGCCGCCCGACCAGGCTGTCCGGCCCGACGTACGCGAACAGCAGCTGCGCGGCCCAGACGACGATGAGGACCGTGGCCGCCAGCGGCAGCGCCGCCAGCAGGCCGGCACCGAAGATCCCGGCCAGGCCGGGCCAGGCGTTGGCAGGCGTTTGATCGTGGTTCATGACGGCGCTCCGGAGGCAGCCCTGGGCATGCAAGCGCCGGGCCGCGCCGTCAGACGCGCGCCGCCCGCCAGGCCAGTGTCGCGACCAGCAGTCCCTTGAGCGCGAAGAGCGCGCTCGACAGGCCATGCAGCGCCCCGAAGGACCAGCTCCCCTGCCCGGCCCGCGCGGCGGCCATCATCGGCTGCAGCGCGAAGTGGCCCAGCACGGTGCAGAACAGGGCTCCGAGGACGAGCAGCAGCTCGGCGCTGACGCGGGGGCCGCCTGCGGCCTCGGCGCGCCGCGCGGCGCGGGTGCGCTCGAGCAGGCCCAGCGCCACGGCCAGCACCAGGCTCAGCTGGGCCTCGACGGTGAACAGGTGGCCGGCGACGCGGCCGGCCTCGGTGCGCTCAAGCAGCATGAAAAGGCTCGGCGCGGCGACCGCGCCGAGCGCGAGCATCAGCCCGGCCCAGACCCCGGGCAGCAGGCGGCGCAGCCGCTCCGGCAGGCCGCTCACTGGTAGCGGACCTCGACGATTTCGTAGCGGCGCTTACCGCCCGGCGCCTGGAACTCGGCCACGTCGCCGGCCTCCTTGCCGATCATCGCGCGCGCGATCGGCGAGCTGACCGAGATCAAGCCCTGCTTCAGGTCGGCCTCATCGTCACCGACGATCTGGTAGGTGACCTGCGAGCCCGACTCCTCGTCCTCGAGGTCGACGGTCGAACCGAACACGACGCGCCCCCCGGCATCGAGCGAGGCCGGGTCGATGATCTGCGCTGCCGCGAGCTTGCCCTCGATCTCGAGGATGCGGCCCTCGATGAAGCCCTGCTTGTCCTTGGCGGCCTCGTACTCGGCGTTCTCCGACAGGTCGCCTTGCGCGCGCGCCTCGGCGATGGCCTGGATCACGGCGTGGCGCTCGACGCTCTTCAGGCGCTGCAGCTCTGCCTTCAGCTGCTCGGCGCCGCGCTTGGTCAGCGGAATGGTGGCCATGGTGTCTCTCGAATCCTGCTCGACAAAAAATTCAGCCGCCCCGAAACACGGGGCGGCCGTCAGCTGAGTGCCAGTTTAGTGGAGTTCCGCGTGCAGTTCCTGCAGGGAATGCACGGTCAGATCCTCCTGGTGCTTCAGCGCCTCGACAGCGGCCTCGCAGCCGGCCATCGTGGTGTAGTAGCTGACGCGGTTGGCGATCGCCGCGGTGCGGATGTAGCGGCTGTCGGCGATCGCGGTGCGGGTCTCGTCGACGGTCGTGAACACCAGCTGGATCTCGCCGGCCTTGATCAGGTCGGCGATGTGCGGGCGGCCATCCTTGACCTTGTTGACCAGCTTGACCGGGATGCCGGCCGCCGCGATCGCCGCCGCCGTGCCCTTGGTCGCGACGACGGCAAAGCCGAGGTCGACCAAGTCGCCTGCGATCTTGACCGCACGCTGCTTGTCGGCGTTCTTGACCGTGATCACCACCGTGCCCTTGGTCGGCAGCTTGGAGCCTGCGCCGAGCTGGCTCTTGAACATCGCCTCGCCGAAGCTGCGGCCCGCCCCCATGACTTCACCGGTCGAACGCATCTCGGGGCCGAGGATCGGATCGACGCCCGGGAACTTGTTGAACGGGAACACCGCTTCCTTGACCGAGTAATAGGGCGGCACGATCTCGCGCGGTGCCTCGCCCTTCAGCGCCTTCTGCGCCGGCAGCTTCTGGCCGACCATACAGCGCGCGGCGATCTTGGCCAGCGGCTGCCCGGTCGCCTTGCTGACGAAGGGCACGGTGCGCGAGGCACGCGGGTTCACTTCGAGCACATAGACGACCGCTGCGTCGCCCTCGCCCTGGATGGCGAACTGCACGTTCATCAGGCCGACGACCTTCAGCGCCTTGGCCATCAGCGCGGTCTGGCGACGCAGCTCGTTCTGCAGCGCGGCCGGGAGCGCATACGGCGGCAGCGAGCAGGCCGAGTCGCCGGAGTGCACCCCCGCCTGCTCGATGTGCTCCATGATCCCGCCGATCATCACGTTCTCGCCGTCGGAGATGCAGTCGACGTCGACCTCGACCGCGTCGTCGAGGAAGCGGTCGAGCAGCACCGGCGACTTCTCGCTGACCTTGACGGCCTCGCGCATGTAGCGCTCGAGGTCCTTGTCGCCGTGCACGATTTCCATCGCGCGGCCGCCGAGCACATAGCTCGGACGCACCACCAGCGGGTAGCCGATCTCCTGCGCGAGCTGCAGCGCGGCCTCCTCGGTGCGGGCGGTGCGGTTCGGCGGCTGCTTCAGGCCCAGGGTGTGCAGCAGCTGCTGGAAGCGCTCGCGGTCCTCGGCGATGTCGATGCTGTCAGGCGTGGTGCCGACGATGGGCACGCCGGCGCGCTCGAGGTCGAGCGCGAGCTTCAGCGGCGTCTGGCCGCCGTACTGCACGATCACGCCGACCGGACGCTCCTTGTCGACGATCTCGAGCACGTCCTCGAGCGTCACCGGCTCGAAGTACAGGCGGTCCGAGGTGTCGTAGTCGGTCGACACGGTCTCGGGATTGCAGTTGACCATGATGGTCTCGTAGCCGTCCTCGCGCATCGCCAGCGCCGCATGGACGCAGCAGTAGTCGAACTCGATGCCCTGGCCGATGCGGTTCGGGCCGCCACCGAGCACCATGATCTTCTTCTTGCTCGTCGGCTCGGCCTCGCACTCCTCGTCGTAGGTCGAGTACATGTAGGCGGTCTGCGTCGCGAACTCGGCCGCACAGGTGTCGACGCGCTTGTAGACCGGGCGCACGCCCTGCGCGTGGCGCGCCGCGCGGACCTCGTGCTGGTTCGTGCCGAGCAGCTTGGCGAGTCGCTTGTCCGAGAAGCCCTTGCGCTTGAGGAAGCGCAGTTCCTCGGTCGACAGGCTCGCCAGCGTGCGGCCGGCCAGCACCTGCTCGGCCTGCACGATCTGCTCGATCTGCGCCAGGAACCACGGGTCGATCGCGGTCTCCTCGAAGATCTCATCGCGCGTCATGCCGATGCGGAAGGCATCGCCGACGAACAGGATGCGCTCGGGACCGGCCTCGCCGATCTCCTGCACGATCTCCTCGCGATCGCTGCTGCGCTCAGAGAGACCGTCGATGCCGGTCTCCAGGCCGCGCAGCGCCTTTTGGAAGCTCTCCTGGAAGGTCCGGCCCATCGCCATCACCTCGCCGACCGACTTCATCTGCGTCGTCAGGTGCGGATCGGCCTCGCGGAACTTCTCGAAGGCGAAGCGCGGGATCTTGGTGACGACGTAGTCGATGCTGGGCTCGAAGCTCGCCGGCGTCGCGCCGCCGGTGATGTCGTTGCGCAGCTCGTCGAGCGTGTAGCCGACGGCGAGCTTGGCCGCGACCTTGGCGATAGGGAAGCCGGTCGCCTTCGAGGCCAGCGCCGAGGAGCGCGACACGCGCGGGTTCATCTCGATCACGATCATCCGGCCGTTGTCCGGGTTGATCGAGAACTGCACGTTGGAGCCGCCGGTGTCGACGCCGATCTCGCGCAGGATCGCGATCGAGGCGTTGCGCAGCAGCTGGTATTCCTTGTCAGTGAGCGTCTGCGCCGGCGCGACGGTGATCGAGTCGCCGGTGTGGATGCCCATCGGGTCGAGGTTCTCGATCGAGCAGACGATGATGCAGTTGTCCGCCTTGTCGCGGACCACCTCCATCTCGTACTCCTTCCAGCCGATCAGCGACTCCTCGATCAGCAGCTCCTTGGTCGGCGACAGGTCGAGGCCGCGCTTGCAGATCTCCTCGAACTCCTCCGGGTTGTAGGCGATGCCGCCGCCGGTGCCGCCAAGCGTGAAGCTGGGACGGATCACCATCGGGAAGCCGGTGCCGCCGATCTCGGCCTGGATGCGCTTCTGGACCGCGAGCGCCTCGTCCATCGAGTGCGCAATGCCCGACTTGGCCGAATCGAGGCCGATCTTGGTCATCGCCTCCTTGAACTTCTGACGGTCCTCGGCCTTCTCGATCGCGTGCTCGTTGGCGCCGATCATCTCGACGCCGTACTTCGCCAGCACGCCGTGGCGGTGCAGGTCGAGCGCGCAGTTCAGCGCGGTCTGGCCGCCCATCGTGGGAAGCACCGCGTCGGGGCGCTCCTTCGCGATGATCTTCTCGACCACCGGCCAGGTGATCGGCTCGATGTAGGTCGCGTCGGCCATGCCCGGGTCGGTCATGATCGTCGCCGGGTTGCTGTTGACGAGGATGACGCGGTAGCCCTCCTCGCGCAGCGCCTTGCAGGCCTGGGCGCCGGAGTAGTCGAACTCGCAGGCTTGGCCGATGACGATCGGGCCGGCGCCGATGATGAGGATCGATTTGAGGTCGTTGCGCTTGGGCATTTAGCGGTTCTCCATCAGCGCGACGAAACGGTCGAAGAGGTAGCCGATGTCATGCGGTCCGGGCGAGGCTTCCGGGTGGCCCTGGAAGCAGAAGGCGGGTTTGTCGGTGCGCGCCAGGCCCTGCAGCGTGCCGTCGAACAGGCTCACGTGGGTCGGGCGCAGGGTGGCGGGCAGGCTCTTCTCGTCGACCGCGAAGCCGTGGTTCTGGCTCGTGATCGACACGCGGCCGTCGTCGAGGTCCTTGACCGGGTGGTTCGCGCCGTGGTGGCCGAACTTCATCTTGAAGGTCTTCGCGCCCGAGGCCAGCGCCATGATCTGGTGGCCCAGGCAGATACCGAAGGTCGGCAGACCGGTGTCGATCAGCGCGCGCGCCGCCTCGATCGCGTACTCGCAGGGCTGCGGGTCGCCGGGGCCGTTGCTCAGGAAGATGCCGTCGGGCTTGAGCAGCAGCACCTCGGCCGCCGGCGTGGTGGCCGGCACCACGGTCACCTGGCAGCCGCGCTCGGCCAGCATGCGCAGGATGTTGCGCTTGACGCCGAAGTCGTAGGCCACCACGTGGAACCTCGGGGCGATCTGCTTGCCGTAGCCTGCACCGAGCTTCCACTCGGTCTCGGTCCATGCGTAGGGCATCGTCGCGCTGACGACCCTGGCGAGGTCCAGGCCGGCCATGCTCGGCGCAGCCTTCGCCTTGGCGAGCGCGTCATCCACGTGAGCCTGGGTCGGCTTCGTGCCGGCCGGCAGCGCGAGGATGCAGCCGTTCTGCGCGCCCTTCGTGCGCAGGATGCGCGTCAGGCGGCGGGTGTCGATGTCGGCGATCGCGACCGTCCCTTCGTCACGCAGGTACTGGCCGAGCGTGCGGGTCTTGCGGAAGTTCGACTCGAGGACCGGCAGGTCCTTGATGATCAGGCCGGCAGCGTGGATCTTCGTCGCCTCGACGTCTTCCTCGTTGACACCGGTGTTGCCGATGTGCGGGTAGGTCAGCGTGACGATCTGCCGGCAATAGCTCGGGTCGGTCAGGATTTCCTGGTAGCCGGTCAGCGCGGTGTTGAA
>DATMJX010000150.1:0-3532 GCA_035553715.1 Methylibium sp. | reverse complement strand
ACCTGCTCGACTCCGACGACACCCGCGTGATGCTCGATGCGTTGCGCGCGCTCGGCTGCACGCTACGGCGCGACGGCGCGGTGCTCGAGATCACCGGCCTTGGCGGCCGGCTCGCCGTCAAGGAGGCCCGGCTCTTCCTCGGCAATGCCGGCACGGCGATGCGGCCGCTGGCCGCCGCACTGGCGCTGCTGAGCGCCGCGCAGGGCGGGCGCTTCGAGCTCTCCGGCATTCCGCGCATGCACGAGCGCCCGATCGGCGATCTGGTCGATGCGCTGCGGCCGCTGGGCTGCGCGATCACCTGCCTCGCGAACGAGGGCTATCCGCCGCTGCGGATCGACGGCGGAGCGCTGAAGCTGGAGCGGCCGATCCGCGTGCGCGGCGACGTGTCCAGCCAGTTCCTGACCGCGCTGCTGCTCGCACTGCCGCTGGTGTCGGCTCAGCGCGAGCTGGTCGTCGAGGTCGAGGGCGAGCTGATCTCCAAGCCCTATGTCGAGATCACGCTGGCGCTGCTGGCGCGCTTCGGCATCGCGGTGCGGCGCGAGGGCTGGCAGCGCTTCACGATCCCGCCCGGCTCGGCCTACCGCTCGCCGGGCGAGATCCATGTCGAGGGCGATGCCTCATCGGCGTCCTACTTCGTCGCCGCCGGCGCGATCGCCGCACAGGGTGCACCGCTGCGCATCGAGGGCGTTGGCAGCGCGTCGATCCAGGGCGACATCCGCTTCATCGACGCGGCCCGCGCGATGGGTGCCGAGGTGATCGCGGAGCCGAACGCGCTGCTGGTGAAGCGCAGCGCCTGGCCGCTGCACGCGATCACGCTGGACTGCAACCACATCCCCGACGCCGCGATGACGCTGGCGGTGATGGCGCTGTACGCCGACGGCACGACGCGGCTGACCAACATCGCGAGCTGGCGCGTCAAGGAGACCGACCGCATCGCCGCGATGGCGACCGAGCTGCGCAAGTTCGGCGCCACCGTGGTCGAGGGGGCGGACTTCATCGAGGTCGCCCCGCCGGCGCGCTGGCAGCCCGCCGCGATCCACACCTACGACGACCACCGCATGGCGATGTGCGCCTCGCTGGCGGCCTTCAACCCGCTGGCCGGCGGCGACGTCCCGGTGCGCGTGCTCGACCCGCGCTGCGTCGGCAAGACCTTCCCCGAGTACTTCGACGCGCTGTTCGGCGTCGCCGAGGCGGCGCCCGGCACGATCCCGGTGCTGACCGTGGACGGCCCGACCGCCTCCGGCAAGGGCACGCTGGGCAGCGCGCTGGCCGAGGCGCTCGGCTACCACCACCTCGATTCGGGTGCGCTCTACCGTGCGACCGCGCTGGCCGCGCTGAGGGCCGGCATCACCGCCACCGACGAGGCGGCCGTCACCGCGCTGGCGCGCCGCCTGCCGCTGCGCTTCGAGCAGCAGCGCGCGCTGCTGGCCGGCGAAGACGTCAGCGATGCGCTGCGCGACGAGGCGGTCGGCAGCCTGGCCTCGCAGATCGCCGCACTGCCGGCCGTGCGTCAGGCGCTGGTCGAACTGCAGCTCTCCTTCCGTCGCCTGCCGGGGCTGGTCGCCGACGGCCGCGACATGGGCACGGTGATCTTCCCGGACGCCGCGCTCAAGGTCTTCCTCACCGCCGGCACCGCCGAGCGCGCGGGAAGGCGCCATAAGCAGTTGATTTCAAAAGGAATTTCTGCTAACCTTGATAGTCTTCGCGCCGATCTGGAGGCACGTGACGAGCGGGATCGCAACCGCAGCGTCGCGCCCCTGGTCCCGGCGCAAGAAGCCCGGTTGCTCGACAACTCGGCCCTCTCGATCGATGCCTCGGTCGAGCAGGTGCTGGGTTGGTGGCAGCAGGTGCGGCCCTTCGGCGCAAGCTGAGGGGCCCCAGGCCCGACGTTTCCCGCGGCACCGCCCGGTGCCCGGCCTGCGGCAGCGCAAGCGGCCGCCGAAGCGTCGGTTCGACAACGTAACCGCCCCCACCGGGGCACAGCCGCCGGCCCTGCCGGCACCAGGAAATCCCAATGAGTCAAACCGCTACCGCCTCGTCGCAAGGCATGGAATCCTTTGCCGCCCTGTTCGAGGAGTCGCTCAAGCGCTCCGACATGCGCGCCGGCGAGGTCATCACCGCCGAGGTGGTCCGCATCGAGCACAGCTTCGTCGTCGTCAACGCGGGCCTGAAGAGCGAGGCCTACGTTCCGATCGACGAGTTCAAGAACGACCAGGGCGAGCTCGAGGTCCAGGTCGGCGACTTCGTCTCGGTCGCGATCGACGCGATCGAGAACGGCTACGGCGACACCATCCTGTCGCGCGACAAGGCCAAGCGCCTGGCCTCGTGGATGTCGCTCGAGACCTCGCTCGAGTCCGGCGACTTCGTCACCGGTACGGTCAACGGCAAGGTCAAGGGCGGCCTGACGGTCCTCGTCAACGGCATCCGCGCCTTCCTGCCGGGTTCGCTGCTCGACACGCGTCCGGTCAAGGACATGACGCCGTTCGAGGGCAAGACCATGGAGTTCAAGGTCATCAAGCTCGACCGCAAGCGCAACAACGTGGTGCTGTCGCGCCGCGCGGTGGTCGAGGCCTCGATGGGTGAAGAGCGCGCCAAGCTGCTGTCGACGCTGCGTGAAGGCGCCTTCGTCAACGGCGTGGTCAAGAACATCACCGAGTACGGCGCGTTCGTGGACCTCGGCGGCATCGACGGTCTGCTGCACATCACCGACATGGCCTGGCGCCGCGTGCGCCACCCGAGCGAGGTGGTCACGGTCGGCCAGGAGCTGACCGCCAAGGTCCTGAAGTTCGACGCCGAGAAGAACCGCGTCTCGCTGGGCCTCAAGCAGATGGGCGACGACCCCTGGGTCGGCGTCTCGCGCCGCTACCCCTCGGGCACCCGCCTGTTCGGCAAGATCACCAACATCGCCGACTACGGCGCCTTCGTCGAGATCGAGCCGGGCATCGAAGGCCTGGTGCACGTCTCGGAGATGGACTGGACCAACAAGAACGTCGCGCCCTCGAAGCTCGTCACCCTCGGCGAGGAAGTCGAGGTCATGGTGCTCGAGATCGACGAGGACAAGCGCCGCATCAGCCTCGGCATGAAGCAGTGCAAGGCCAACCCCTGGGACGAGTTCGCGCAGAACCACAAGCGCGGCGACAAGCTCAAGGGCCCGGTCAAGTCGATCACCGACTTCGGCGTGTTCGTCGGCCTGGCCGCCGGCATCGACGGCCTGGTGCACCTGTCCGACCTGTCCTGGCACGAGGCCGGCGAGACCGCCGTGCGCAACTACAAGAAGGGCCAGGAAGTCGAGGCCATCGTGCTGGCGATCGACGTGGAACGCGAGCGCATCTCGCTGGGCATCAAGCAGCTCGACGGCGACCCGTTCGCGACCTACACGACGCTCAACGATCGCGGCGCCACGGTCACCGGCAAGGTCAAGACGGTCGACCCGCGCGGTGCCGAGATCCAGCTGTCCGACGACGTGACCGGCTACCTGCGCGCCAGCGAGATCTCTCGCGACCGCGTCGAGGACGCCCGCAACGTGCTGAAG
>DATMJX010000149.1:0-3276 GCA_035553715.1 Methylibium sp. | reverse complement strand
ACCCATGCCGCGGAGCCGTGCGCACAGGTCCGCGAGCCACTCATCGGGCCCTCGCCACGCCTCACTCCAGCGCGTCTCGGTCCGCGGCAAGGGCAGCGCAAGCCGCCGTGGGCCGCGCCCGCGCCACGGCGTCAGGCCGTGCGCCTGCCGACCACGCAGCCGGGCCAGTGGCTGCAGCACATGGAGGAGAGCGGTGACCGCCCTTAACCGCAGCACCTCCGCGCGACCGCGTCCCGGCCGCCGGAAGTCAGCGGCTGCGGCCGACCGGACTGCCTGCGCCCCCACGATGCCGAGACCGGCGAGCAGCGCCAGCCATGCCACCAGCAGCGGCGGCCACAGCAGCCCGATGAGGCCCAGCCCGGCCAAGCTGCCGAGCAGCAGGTACCACTCGGGCATCAGGGGCAGCGCGGCGAGCAGCCCGATGCTCGGCTGATACATGCGCTGGAACGGCGCGTTTCCGCCACTGCCCCCGTAGATGAGCCCGCCGCGCCGGCCCAGCGCGAAGGTCAGTCCACGGCCGTAGATCCGGCCCATCCAGGCGAGGTGGCCGAGCGCGTTGTAGCGCTCGGGCCACTTGCGCTCGAGCAATGCCTCCGCCTTGCCGTAGCCCTGCTGCTGCTTCCAGTACATCCGGATCGAAGCGCGCCGGTGGTGCCAGACCATCGCCCCGGCGTGGAAGCCAATTGTCCAGCCCTGCTGCTGGATGCGCCAGCAGGCGTCGACGTCGTCGCCTGCTGCGCGGTACACGGGGTCGAAGCCGCCGATGGCGAGCAGCGCCTGGCGCCTGAACGCAATGTTGCAGCCCGGAACGTGCTCGGCCAGCTGGTCGTCGAGCAGCACGTGGAGCGGGCCACCCGGTGCGTTGGCCACAACCTCGGCCAGCGGCGGATCATCGGCTGGTGGGATGTTCGGCCCGCCCATCGCCGCGTGGTCGGTCGTCATGAACGCGTGAGCGATGTACTTCAGCCAGTGCGCATCAGGCCGCGCGTCGTCGTCGGTATAGGCGACTATCTCGCCGGTCGCCGCCTCCAGGCCAGTGTTGCGCGCGCTGGAGAGTCCCCGGTTCTCCGTGCTGATGAGGCGCACGTCGTACTCGGCGGCTATCGCGCCGGTGGCGTCTGTCGAGCCATCGTTGACGACGATGATCTCGAAGTCGGGGTAGTCCAGCCGGCGCAGGCCTTCCAGGCAGTCGCGGATGGTCGCTCCGCCGTTGTACGAGCAGACCACAACCGAGACCCTGGGCCACGGCGTATCGCGTGGGAAGGGTGCATCGGCGAAGGCTTGAGAGGCGGCGGCGAGCGCCGGCTTCGGGCTGCGGTCACGCCGCACCAACCCGAAGTCCCAGTCCTCGATGTCGTGCCCTCCGCGGTGCCACTCGTCGGTCCAGGCAAAGACGAACGCGCCGCTGCAGCCGGCAGCGAAGGAGGAGCGGATCTGCCAGTCCAGCGATCCAGCCTGCGTCGCCTCGCCGTGGCGCCTGCTGTCCAGCCCGATCTCGGCCATTAGCAGCGGTCGGTCTCCGGCCAGGTTCTGGAGGCGTGCCAGGTAGGCCTCGTAGCGGTCGCGCCGCTCCAGGTACACGTTGAACGTGAGCAGGTCTGCGAAGGAGAGGTCGAGGTACTCGGTCGTTGGGTAGTTGACGTAGGTTACGAGCGCCTCGGGGTCGTGCTCGCGGACGGCGTCGGCGAGGCGCCCCAAGAAGGCCTCGACGCGCCGCGCGCCGTGCCAGCGCACGATCGGCCCCGGGATCTCGTTGCCCACGGCAAGGCACAGAAGCGCCGGATGGCCGGCCAGCTCGCGTGCCTCGTCGCGTACCCGTCGCTCGATGGCGGCCGCGCGGCGTCGATCATCGAGGAACGCCACGTGCTGCTCCCAGGCAAGCCCGGCCATGACCCGCAGGCCCTGGCGCTGGGCCTCATCCAGCAACCAGCGTGGCGGCGACTCGTACGTGCGCACGGCGTTGAAGCCGGCCTCACGCATGAGCGCGAAGTCGCGCTGCACGGCCGAGGCGTCGAAGCGCTCACCGCGGGATGTCGGCCGGAACGTGCCGTAGGTGACGCCACGTATCCATAGCTTCTCGTCGCCGACGTAGATGAACTTGCCCGCCGAACGCGGCCGCGCCAGCGCCGTGACCGACGTCCGCGGCTGGGCAGCCACGAGCGTCATGCCGCCGAATCGGCGACCGGCTGCCTCTCTGCGGACTCTGCTCCGAGCGATCGCCCCTCGGCCTCCGCCAAAGGCCAGCCGGTGCTGCGCGAGATCTCGAGCAGGCGGTGCTCGGCGCGACCGCCACGGCCGAAGGCGAGGTAGCGGAAGCCGAGCGCGCGCAGCTGCTCCCCGTCGAGAACGTTGCGTCCGTCGATGACCGTTCGCCCGCGCATCGCAGCGCCGACTCGCTCCCAGTCGAGGTGGAGGTACTCCCGCCACTCGGTGGCCAGCAGGACGGCGTCTGCACCGATGGCCGCCTCGTAGGCATCGGTAGCGTACTCGACGTCTGCGGCAACGAGGCGCGCCTTCTCCATCGCGACCGGATCGTGCGCCCGCACCCGCACGCCGTGGCCGGCCAGCCGACGGATGATGTCGACCGCGGGTGCTCCGCGCAGGTCGTCCGTGTCAGGCTTGAAGGCCAGGCCAAGGATGGCCACCGTCGGTCGGTCTACCCCTGCCACGGCCTCGAGCAGCCAGTCGGCCGCAAGGTCACGCTGGCGACCGTTGATCTCGAGGACGGCGTCAAGAATGGGCGACGGGCTGTTGTGCTGCGCGGCCATCGCCGCCAGCGCCAGCACGTCCTTGGGGAAGCACGACCCGCCCCAGCCGAGCCCGGCGCGCAGGAAGTGCGGGCCAATGCGCGCGTCGGCGCCGACGATGCGCGCGACATCCTCGATGTCGGCACCCGTCGCGTCGCACACCGCGGCGACCTCGTTCATGAACGAGATGCGCGTGGCCAGCAGCGCGTTGGCTGCGTACTTGGCCAGCTCGGCCGAGCGGCGAGTGCAGTAGACGATTGGCGCGTCGAGGCCGCTGTACAGCGCTCCGACATCGTGGCCGGCGTCGGCCGGATCGGCTCCGATGACGATACGGTCAGGCTCGAAGAAGTCATTCACCGCGCTGCCCTGGCGCAGGAACTCCGGGTTCGACACAACCTTGACCAAGGGGCGCTCCATGTAGATCGCCACCCGGGCGATGTCGTCGCCAGTGCCTACCGGGACCGTGCTCTTGACGACGATCGTCACGTCATCCGCGGCGTGCTCGATGACCGACCGCGCGGCGGAGAAG
>DATMJX010000148.1:0-8589 GCA_035553715.1 Methylibium sp. | reverse complement strand
AGAATTTCGTCGCGGTGGAGAAGGACCGCATCAAGGAACTGCGCCAGAGCATTCAGGAACTGGCGGCGCTGACCGGCCTTGAGATCGGCGAATTTCGCAAGATCGTGCTCGGCGTGCAGAAGGGCGAGCGCGAGGCCCGTCAGGCCAAGAAGGAAATGGTTGAGGCCAACCTGCGCCTCGTCATCTCCATCGCCAAGAAATACACCAACCGCGGCCTGCAGTTCCTCGATCTCATTCAGGAAGGCAACATCGGCCTGATGAAGGCGGTCGATAAATTCGAATACCGCCGCGGCTACAAGTTCTCGACCTACGCGACGTGGTGGATCCGCCAGGCCATCACCCGCTCGATCGCCGACCAGGCGCGCACCATCCGCATCCCGGTGCACATGATCGAGACGATCAACAAGATGAACCGCCTGAGCCGCCAGCACCTGCAGGAGTTCGGCTTCGAGCCCGACGCGCCGACGCTGGCCGAGAAGATGGAGATCCCCGAGGACAAGATCCGCAAGATCATGAAGATCGCCAAGGAGCCGATCTCCATGGAAACGCCGATCGGCGACGACGACGACTCGCACCTGGGCGACTTCATCGAGGACACCAACAACACCGCGCCGATCGAAGCCGCCATGCAGGCGGGCCTGCGCGATGTGGTGAAGGACATCCTCGACAGCCTGACGCCGCGTGAAGCCAAGGTGCTGCGCATGCGCTTCGGCATCGAGATGTCGACCGACCACACGCTGGAAGAGGTCGGCAAGCAGTTCGACGTGACGCGCGAGCGCATCCGCCAGATCGAGGCCAAGGCGATCCGCAAGCTCAAGCACCCGAGCCGCTCGGACAAGCTGAGGACCTACCTGGACAATTTGTAAGTCCCGCCCGGACCCTCGCCTTCGGACCCGGCCTTGTGCCGGGTTTTTCATTCCCTCTGGCTGGCATGGGTCGTGCAATAAAGCACACCCTACACTTGCGAGTGACCAATTGCGTCAGTCTTTCGCCCCGATGACGACCTTGTTGCAGCGCACCGTCCTGTTCGCCGACCTGCGTGGCAGCACGGGGCTGTTCGAGACGCTCGGCAACGCCGAGGCCGCGGCCGTGGTCACCCAGAGCGTCGCCCTGATGGGTCAGGTCGTGGTCGGCTGCGGTGGCACCGTGGTCAAGACGCTCGGCGACGGCCTGATGGCAGTGTTCGAGGAGCCCCAGCAAGGGGTCGATGCCGCCGACGAGATGCACCAGTCGCTCGACCGCATCGTCGCGCAGCGACGCAGCGGCGGACGGCGTCCAGCGCTGAAGCTGCAAGTCGCGATGGCGCACGGCGAGGTCGTCGAGGTCAACAGCGACTGCTTCGGCGATGCCGTCAATGTCGCCGCGCGGCTGCTCGACAGTGCCGGCGACAACGAGACGCTTGCGACCCAGCAGGTGCTCGACGGCCTGGTCGGCGAGGACCGGGGGCGCTTCCGCTCGCTGTCCAAGCTGCAGCTGCGGGGCCGCCAGGAGCCGGTGCAAGTCCATCGGCTCGAGGCGCTGCGCTTCGGCGAAACGGTCGCGACCTTGTTCGAGGGTGCGGTGCCGAGCACCGTGACCGACAGCCTGCGGCTGCGCTGGCTCGACGTCGAGCGCGTCTTCGGAGGCCCCGATCTGCCACTCGTGCTCGGCCGCAGCCCGCAGGCCACGCTGTGCATCGACGACACGCGGGTGTCACGCTCGCACGCGCGCATCGAGTGGCACGGCGGCACCTTCCAGATCGCCGACCTCAGCTACAACGGCAGCTTCGTGCGCTTCGCCGGCAGCGCCGAGGTGGTCGCGCTGCGGCGTGGCAGCTGCACGCTGCACGGGGTTGGCGTGATCTCGCTCGGCGCCTCGCCGACCGACCCGACCGCGCCGACCGTGCACTTCGAGGTGCTCAGCCACTTCGCGCCGACCGACCCGCACCCGCGGCGCTGAGTCGCGCTCAGGCGCCCAGCGCGTCGGCCAGCGCCCCCAGATCCGGGCCGTGCCAGCAGGGGGCGTCGACCGGCGCTGCGTCGGCGCCGCGGCGGATCCAGGCCGCCTGCAGGCCCGCCGCGAGGGCCCCCTGCACGTCCAGCCGCAGGTCGTCGCCGATGTGCAGCACCTCGCCCGGTGCGCACCCGAGCCGCTCGCAGGCGGCCGCAAAGATGCGCGCATCGGGCTTGCCGACGCCGACCTCGCGCGCGCCGAGGCTGCCAACGAAGCACTGCCCGACACCGATGCGCTCGATGTCGGCATTGCCGTTCGACAGCGCCAGCACCGGCCAGCGCGCCGCCAGGCGCCGCAGCGCCGGCAGGGCATCTTCATAGAAGTCGACCTGCTGGCGCGCCGCGAAGAACACGTCGAAGGCCGGTTCGACCAGCCCTGGGTCGTCCCCCCCGGCGGCGAGCATGCGAGCGATCGCAAGCCGCCGCTGTGCCGACAGGTCGTGCGCCAGCGTCGGGTGTTCGGCCGCAACCGCCTCGCGCACCGTGCGCATCGCCGCGCGATCGAAGCGCGCGGCGGTGCGCGGCGCGTGGCGGGCAAGCCAGTCGCGCAGCGCCGTCTCGGCGCGTTCGATCGCCGGCCAGATCGGCCACAGGGTGTCGTCGAGGTCGAGCGTCAGCGCGCGGATGCGCGTCTCGGGGGAAGTGGTCAGAACCATCGTGACCACGAGTGTGACCGAAGCCCGCGGGTGGCGCGGCCCCGGTGCAGGGCACCGTTTACATTCAAGGGTTCCTCCGTTGCCGGCCCTGCGCCGCATGAAGACCGCCCCCCTGCCCGACAGCGAAGCGCAGCGGCTGCAGCTGCTGCAGGAACTGCGCATCCTCGACACCGGGGTCGACCCGGCGCTGGCCGCGCTGGCGCGCCTGGTATGCCAGCACACCGGCCGGCCGATCGGCGGCATCAGCCTGGTCGATGCCGACCGGCAGTGGTTCCCGGCGATGGAAGGTCTGCCGGGGGTGAGCCAGATCCCGCGCGAGATCGCTTTCTGTGCGCACACCATCCTCGGGACCGGCCTGTTCGAGGTCGACGATGCGCTGGCCGACGCGCGTTTCGCCGACAACCCGCTGGTCACCGGCGCGTCGCAGCTGCGGGCCTACGCGGCGCGGCCGCTGATCGTCGATGGCCAGCCCATCGGCACCGTGTGCGCGATCGACCGCGTGCCCGGCACGCTGACGCCGCACGCTCGCAACGCGCTGGCCGATCTGGCGACGCTGGCCAGCCACCTGCTCGAGGCCCGGCTGCTTGCGGAACGCAACCGTCTGCAGGAGGCGCGCGTGCGCGGGGCCAGCCGTGCCGGCAGCGACTGGCTGTGGGAGAGCGACGCCGACGGCACGCTGACCTGGCTGTCCGACAGCATCGAGGCGCACACCGGCATCCCGGCGCACCGGGAGATCGGCCACCCCGCGCTCGGCCCGCACCGCCCTGCCGGCGACGAGCACCGTGCGTCCTGGGACCGGCATCTCGAAGCGCGCGCGCGCCACGCCCCTTTCCGCGACCTGATCGCCGAGCGCGACACCGCGCGCGGGCCGATCCTCGTCTCGATCAACGGCGACCCGGTGTTCGACCGCCAGGGCGTGTTCAAGGGCTACCGCGGGGCGACCCGCGATGTCACGGCCGAGCTCGCCGAACGGGCCGTCGCGCGGCGCAGCGACACGCTGCTGTACGCCGCGATCGAGCACCTGAACGCCGGCGTGATGGTGTCCGGGCCGGACGGTCGCATCGAGCTTGCGAACACGCCGTGGCGACGCGCGATCGAGCGCTTCGTGCCGGCACCGCCGACCCACTGGCCGGCGCTGGTCGACGCCCTGCTGCGCGCCGGCGCCTACCCGGACGCGGTGGGCCGCGAGCCCGACTTCGCCCGCTGGCGGCTCGCGCTGGCAGCGCCCGACGCGTCGCCGCAGGAGCTGCGCATGGGTCACCAGCACCTGTTGGTGACCGACCGACCGCTGCCCGATGGCAGCGTCGTGCACCTGTCGGTCGACGTCACCCAGCGTCGCCTCGCCGAGCAGGCGATCGCGACGCAGGACGCGCGGCTGCGCGCCGTGCTCGCGGCGCTGCCGGACCTGTGGTTCATCGCCGATCGCGACGGCACCTATCTCGAATGCAGTGACGCGCTGCACGCCTGGCTGGTCCAGCCCTTCGACGAGCTGCGCGGGCGCCGCTTCGGCGAGGTGCTGCCGCCCGAGCTGGCCACCCGTGCCGTGCGCGGTGTGCGCGCCGCGCTCGCCGGCGAGGGCGTGCAGCGGATCGAGTACCGGGTGCGCTGCGGCGACGGCATCGAGCGGGATTTCGAATCGCGCATCGCCCCGATGGCGGCCGACCGCGCGCTGTTCCTGCTGCGCGACCTGACCGAGCTGCGGCGCCTCGAGCGCGACATGCAGCTGCTGCAGCAGGTCATCGAGGCCGAGGCCGCGCTGCCGATGGTGGTGGCGGATGCGAGCGCGCCGGACATGCCGCTGATCTTCGCCAATGCGGCCTTCGAGCGGCTCAGCGGCTACCCGCGCGCCGAGGTGCTGGGGCGCAACTGCCGCTTCCTGCAGGGGGACGACGACAACGCGGCGGCGCTCGCGGTGCTGCGCGACGCGCTGGCGGACGGCCGCGACTGCAGCGTCACGCTGCTGAACCGCCGACGCGACGGCACGCGCTTCGTCAACGAGCTGCACGTCGCACCGGTGCACGACAGCCTCGGCCGGCTGACCCACTACATCGGCGTGCAGTCCGACGTCACCGAGCGTGCGCGCGCGGCCCGGCAGCTCGAGATCAGCGAGGCGCTGTACCGCTCGGTGGCCGGCGCCATCTCCGACGGCCTGGTGGTGCTCGACGCCGACGGCCGGATCGTCGCCGTCAACCCCTCGGCCTGTGCGCTGCTGCGGCGGGAGGCCGTGGCGTTGCAGGGTCGCCCGATCACCGAGCTCGGCCTGACACTGCTGCACGAGGACGGTCGCCCCCTCGCGCGCGAGGACCATCCGGTCTTTGCCGCGCTGCGCCGGGGCGTCACGCAGCTCGATCGGCTGCTGCGACTGCGCCGCCCGGACGACAGCGAGGACCAGCTCGTCAGTGTCAGCGCGCAGCCGCTGCGCCCGGCCGGCGGCCGGATGACGGCCGGCGTGATCACCTTCCGCGACGTCACCGCGGTGCGCCGCGCCGAGCTGGCGCGCGCCGCGGCCGAGGCGCGCTGGCAGTTCGCGCTCGACGGCGCCGGCGAGGGCGTCTGGGACCTCGACGAGGACAGCGGCCTGGTGTTCTTCTCGGCGCGCTGGAAGGCGATGCTGGGCTACACCGACGGCGAGATCGGCGACCGCCTGGGCGAGTGGACGCGCCGCATCCACCCGGACGACAAGCCGGCCGTGATGTCGGCCGTCTCGCGCTACCGCGCCGGCGCGACCCCCGAGTACCGCACCGAGCACCGCCTGCGCCACAAGGACGGCCACTGGCTGTGGGTGCTCGACCGCGGCAAGATCGTCGAGCGCCGCGCTGATGGCAGTGCCCGCCGGGTCGTCGGCACCCACACCGACATCACGCGCCAGCGCGAGGCGGAGCGCGCGCTGCGCGACCAGCAGGCCGCCGAGCTCGCCAGCCGCGCGAAGAGCGAGTTCCTCTCGCGCATGAGCCACGAGATGCGCACGCCGCTCAACGCGGTGCTCGGCTTCGCGCAGCTGCTCGCGCAGCGCGGCGCCAACGACGCGCTGCTGCAGCGCTACACCGAGCACATCGTGCACGCCAGCCGCCACCTGCTCGCGCTGGTCGAGGACGTGCTGGACCTGCAGCAGGTCGAGGAAGGCCGCCTGCTGCTGGCACCGCAGGCGCTGGCGCTGCACGACGCAGTGGCCGCGGCGCTGGCGCTGGTCGGCGCGCAGGCCCAGGCCCGCCGGCTGCGCATCGAGGTCGCGGTCGATGCGGCGGTGTGGGTGCGGGCCGATGCCAAGCGGCTGCACCAGGTGCTGCTGAACATCCTCTCCAACGGCGTCAAGTACAACCGCGAGGGCGGAACGCTGCGCTGCACGCTGGACGCGCGCGGCACGCCCGGCACGGCGCGGCTGCGCATCGAGGACAGCGGGGCCGGCCTGAGCGCCGAGCAGCTGCGCAAGCTGTTCCAGCCCTTCGAGCGGCTCGGCCTCGAGACCTCGGGCATCGAGGGCACCGGGCTCGGCCTGATCATCGCGCGCCGGCTGATGCAGGAGATGGGCGGCAGCCTCGAGCTCGAGAGCACGCCCGGCGTCGGCACCTGCGTGACGCTGAGCCTGCCGCGCGCCGACGCGGCGGCCCGGCGGCCCCCGGCCGCGCCGCGGGCCGGCATGGCCCGCGTCGCGCCGATGCGGCTGCTCTACGTCGAGGACAATCCGCTCAACGCGCTGCTGTTCGCCGAGGCGGTCGGTCGCCAGCCGGGCATCGAGCTGCGGCTCGCCGGCGACAGCCACGAGGCCTTCGAGCGCCTCGTGGACTGGCATCCGGACGTGCTGGTACTGGACGCCCGCCTGCCCGGCCTGTCGGGCTACGATCTGCTGCACCGGCTGCGCGAACGCCCCGGACTGGCGGCAACGCCCGCCTTCATGTGCTCGGCCGACGCGATGCCCGAGGACCTGCAGCGCGCCGCCGCCGCCGGCTTCGCCGGCTACTGGACCAAACCGATCGACATCGCGCGCGTGATGCGCGACCTCGCCGCCCTGCCCCCCGCCGCATGAAGCACGCTCCCGAACCTGCCCACCACCACGGCCGCGCCGAACGCACCGGCGTGCTGCTGGTCAACCTCGGCACCCCCGATGCGCCCACCGCCGCCGCGCTGCGCCGCTACCTCGCACAGTTCCTCGGCGACCCGCGCGTCGTCGAGATCCCGCGCCCGCTGTGGTGGCTGATCCTGCACGGCATCATCCTGCGCGTGCGTCCGCGCAAGTCGGCCGCCAAGTACGCGTCGATCTGGACCGAGGCCGGCTCGCCGCTGAAGGTCTGGACCGAAAAGCAGGCCACGCTGCTGGCCGGCTACCTCGGCGAGCGCGGCCACCCGGTGCACGTCAGGGCGGCGATGCGCTACGGCTCGCCCTCGATCGCCAGCCAGCTCGACGCGCTCAAGGCCGACGGCGCGACCCGCATCCTGGTGCTGCCGCTGTACCCGCAGTACTCGGCCACGACCACCGCCAGCGTGTTCGATGCGGTCTATGCCTGGGCCGCTCGCATCCGGCGCGTGCCCGAGCTGCGCTTCGTGAACCAGTACCACGACGACGCGGGCTACATCCGGGCGCTCGCCCGGCGCATCGAAACCTACTGGCAGACCCACGGCCGCCCCGACCGGCTGGTGCTGAGCTTTCACGGCGTGCCCGAGCGCACGCTGCGGCTCGGCGACCCCTACCACTGCCAGTGCCACAAGACCGCGCGGCTGCTGGCCGAGCGGCTGGGGCTGCGGCCCGAGCAGGTGCAGATCACCTTCCAGAGCCGCTTCGGCAAGGCCAAGTGGCTCGAGCCCTACACCGAGCCGACGCTGGTCGCGCTGGCCCGCCAGGGCATCGGCCGCGTCGACGTGGCCTGCCCGGGCTTCACGTCGGACTGCCTCGAGACGCTCGAGGAGATCGCCCAGGAGGCGCGCGCGGCCTTCCTCGGCGCTGGCGGGCGCGAGTTCCACTACATCGCCTGCCTGAACGACCAGCACGAGTGGATCGACGCGCTGGCCGCGATCGCGCTGCGCCACTTGCAGGGCTGGCCGACGGCGGCCTCGGCCGCCGACGACGCGGCCGCACTGCAGACCCAGGCCGACCGGGCCCGGCGCCTGGGAGCCCCCGCGTGAGCGAGGGCCTGCGCCTCGACAAGTGGCTGTGGGCGGCGCGCTTCTTCAAGACACGCAGCCTCGCCGCCGAGGAGATCGGCAAGCACCGGGTCGAGGTCAACGGCCAGCCCGCCAAGGCCTCGCGCGAGCTCAAGCCGGGCGACGAGGTGCGGCTGCGCCAGGGACCCGTGGTGCGCACCGTCATCGTGCGCGCGCTCAGCGCCGTGCGCGGGCCGGCGCCGGTCGCTCAGGCGCTCTACGAGGAGACCGCCGCCAGCCTCGCGCAGCGCGAGGCACAGGCCCGGCAGCGCCGCCTCGCACCCGAGCCGGCGACCACGATCGAACAGGGCCGCCCGACCAAGCGCGACCGTCGCCAGCTTGCCGACTGGGAGCGCTGGAGCGCCTCGCTCGACTAGCTCCCGCGGTGGGGCTCGGGCCGGCTCAGGAGCGCACGCGCGGGTGGCGCAGCCGCCCGAGCAGGCGCTGCGTCTCGAGCCGTGCAAGGCGGCGCTCGGCGCTCGTGTCGACCTGGTCCTCGCAGCCGTAGGCGTACAGCACCGCCTCGGCCGCCTCGGCCAGCACCGGGCGGGCGCTGCGCGCGATCGCCAGCAGCTCGTCGACGCCCAGGCAGGCAAAGGCCTCGTGCAGCTGGGTGGCCGCGTCGCGGTAGTCGCGCGCATGCATGCGCATCACGCCGGCCTCCAGGATGCGCAGCACGTCGACGCAGATGCGCAACGACTCGTCGGACAGGCAGGCGGGAAAGGTTCGGCCCACGGCTAGGACTCCTGATCTGGATGCCCGCGCCGGCGGGCTTGCTCCACTATCGGCAGCCGCCGGGCCGATGT
>DATMJX010000147.1:0-2097 GCA_035553715.1 Methylibium sp. | reverse complement strand
GGAGGTGCTGCAGTGAGCGCCTATCAACTCGCCGCCCTCGGCGCCTTTGGCAACTTCGCCATGGCTGCTGCGACGCAGAGCCTGGTCAATGCTGCTGTCGGCGTGGTCATCGTGGCCGTCCTGCTGCTGGTGAAGCCATGAACGCCCCCACCTTCGAGCAGCGCGACGGTGGCGACGTGATCGACACGCGCCTGCACCGGGCCGCGCCGATCCACCAGCCGCCGCTGCACGACGACGCGCACCAGTGGCGTAGCGACGAAGCCCGCGCCCGCGAGATCGAGCACGAGGAGCTGATGCGCTGGACCCGCGTCGACAGCGTGCTGGCGCTCGTCGTCGTGGCGGTCGCCGTGGTCGCGTCGGCCTACTTCCCGGGCGTGTGGTTCGCGGGGTGGCTCAAGTGAGCGCCGTTCGCATCCCCCTGCGCCCCGGCGTCGCCGCCGGCCTGGCCCGGGCCGCCGCCCGCCTGTGTGCGCGGCCGCGCGTCAGCTTGATCGCCGCGGTGCGCCGCGCCTTGCGCTGCGCCTACCTGCGCTGGCGCATCGAGCAGGCCGAGCGCGACGCGCTGCACATGGCCGAGCAGATCGAGCGCGACCAGCGCCAGTTGGTTGCCTACCGCTACGCGGTGCAGGAGCTTCGCTGCGACCTGGCCGCCTCGCAGAGCGGCTGACGCGGCCCTGCCGCCACAAACACCGTCACCCTGAAGGACGAACGATGAACCTGAACGACATCCCCGACGAGGGCCGCGAAATCATGTCGGCCGACGCCGGCACCGTGGCACTGCTCAATCGCAGCGAGATCGACATGCAGATCAGCACGGCCAAGAAGTGGCCCCGCTCGATCAAGCGATTCCGCGACGAGGCGCTGCAGATGGTCACGCTCAACGACCAGATCGCCGCCGAGTGCATCTACAGCCTGCCGCGCGACGGCAAGGTGGTCGAAGGCCCGAGCGCTCGGTTCGGCGAGATCGCCGCGTCAGCCTGGGGCAACTGCCGCGCCGGCGCTCGCGTGGTCAGCGACCAGGGCGATTTCGTGACTGCCCAGGGCGTGTTCCACGACCTCGAGCGCAACGTCGCCATCACCTACGAGGTGCAGCGGCGCATCACCGGAAAGAACGGCCGCCGCTACAGCGCCGACATGATCGGCGTCACCGGCAACGCGGCCAGCTCGATCGCGCTGCGCAACGCGATCCTCAAGGGCATCCCGAAGGCGTTCTGGGCCGATCTGTACAACGCCGCGCGCCAGTGTGCGATGGGCGATTTCAAGACGCTGGCGAACCGCCGCGCCGAGGCGCTCAAGGCGTTCCAGGGCTTCGGCGTCACCGCCGACCAGGTGTTCGCCAAGCTCGGCGTCGCCGGCATCGAGGACGTGTCGCTCGAGAACCTGCTGATCCTGCGCGGCCTGCTGACCGCTCTGCGCGATGGCGACACCACGCCGGAACAGGCCTTTGCGCCGGACAGCGGCACCGCCGGACCGACCCAGGCCGGCGCCTCGCAGCAGCCTTACGACCCTGCAGCGTTCGACAAGAACCTGCCCGGCTGGCTCATCGCGATCAAGGACGGCAAGAAGACCGCGGACGACCTGATCCGCACGATCGAAACCAAGGGCTCGCTGACCGACGCGCAGAAGGCGCGCATCCGGGGCGAGCAGGAGAACGGCTGATGCAGACCATCGCACTCACCCAGGGCACGCCGCAGTGGCACGCCCACCGCGCCCAGCACTTCAACGCCAGCGACGCGCCGGCCATGATGGGCTGCTCGCCCTACAAGTCCCGCAACGACCTGCTGCGCGAGCTGGCGACGGGTCTGGTCGAGGAGGCTGACCCGGAACTGCAGCGCCTGTACGGTCGCGGCCACCGATTCGAGGCGCTGTCCCGCCCGCTGGCCGAGAAGATCATCGGCGAAGACCTCTACCCGGTGGTCGGCACCGAAGGCCGCCTGAGCGCGTCGTTCGACGGCTTGACCATCCTCGAAGATGTCGCGTTCGAGCACAAGATGCTCAACGACACGCTGCGCGCCGCGATGTTCGACGGCTGCACCGGCGCCGACCTGCCGCTGGTCTATCAGGTGCAGATGGAGCAGCAGTGCATGGTCGCCGGCT
>DATMJX010000146.1:0-3340 GCA_035553715.1 Methylibium sp. | reverse complement strand
GCGCGTGGACCGGCGGCGCCAGGCCACCGAGTGGCGTCTTGCGCTGCTGGCCGCCCTCGGCCCGGCGCTGATGGCCCTGCCGCTGGCCGGCATGGGCTGGCTGATGACGGTGCGCGTGCTGCAGCCGGTCGGGCGGCTGCAGCAGACCATGGCGCGCGTCGAGGCCGGCGACCTGGGCGCGCGCCTCACTACCTCGCGCCACGACGAGATCGGCGACCTCAAGCGCGCGTTCACGCGCATGACCGAGTCGCTGCAGGCCTCGACGACGCGACTGGCCGACAACGAGCAGCGCCTGCGGCTGATCACCGACCACCTGCCGGCGCGCGTCTCGCATTACCTGATGGACGACCGCTGCACCTTCGCGAACCGTCCCTTCTGCGAGGCCTGGGGCCACCGCGACGAGTCCGAGGTGCTCGGTCGCACCATGGCGGAGCTGCTGCCCGCGCCGCTGCACGCGGCGCTGCAGCCCTGGACCGCGGCCGCCAAGACCGGCGTCGCGCAGTTCTTCCTGGTCAGCGTGCCGAGTGGGCAGGGCCGCCGGCACCACGAGTTCGCGATGGTGCCCGACCGGGCGGCCGACGGCACGGTGCAGGGCCTGTACGTGATGGCGCGCGAGGTCACCGAGCGCGTCGAGGCCGAGGCCCGCATCGAGGCCGCGCTGCACGAGAAGGAGGTGCTCCTGAAGGAGGTCCACCACCGCGTCAAGAACAACATGCAGATCGTCTCGAGCCTGTTGCAGCTGCAGTCCGGTGCGACCGAGAGCGAGGCGGTGCGCATGCAGCTCGCCGAGAGCCAGGACCGCATCCGCTCGATGGCGCTGATCCACGAGAAGCTCTACGAGCACCACGATTTCGCGCGCATTGATTTCGCCGACTACCTGCACGGCCTGCTGGCGGTGCTGGCGGCGGCACATGGCCGGGGCCAGCGGCTCGAGGTCCATGCCGAGTCGCTGTGGCTGGGCATCGACCAGGCGGTGCCGGCCGGCCTGATCCTCAACGAGCTGGTGACCAACAGCTGGAAGCACGGTTTCCCCGACGGCCGCAGCGGCCGCATCGAGGTGCGTTTCGAGGCGCTCGAGGGCAAGCGCGTGCGTCTGTCGGTCGCCGACGATGGCGTCGGCGTCGCGCCCGGCTTCCAGCCAGCCGCCCACTCCTCGCTCGGGCTGCGCCTGGTGCACCTGCTGGCCGAGCAGCTCGACGCCGAGCTGCACTTCGGCGCCGGGCCGGGCTTCTCCTGCAGCCTGAGCTTCGAGCGCCAGTCGCTGCTGCCTTCCGGAGCCTCCCATGGATAAGACCCGCGTGTTCGTCGTCGAGGACGAGGCCATCATCGCCGCGGACCTGTGCCAGCGGCTCGAGCGGCTCGGCTTCGAGGTCGTCGGCCGCAGCGGCAATGGCGAGCGCGCCCTCGCGGAGATCCCGCCGGCGCGCCCCGACGTGGTGCTGATGGACATCGTGATCCAGGGCCCGATCAACGGCATCGAGACGGCCCGGCGCTTGCGCGCGAGCCACGACATCCCGGTGATCTTCCTGACCTCGCACGCCGACGCCGACACCGTCGGCCAGGCGGTCGGCACCAACCCCTTCGGCTACGTGCTCAAGCCCTACAACGAGCGCGAGCTGCAGGTCGCGATCCAGATCGCGCTGCACCGCCACGGTGTCGAGGCCGAGCTGCGGCGCCTGGAGCGCTGGATGGCCATGATGCTGGCGAGCATCGGCGACGGCGTCGTCGCGACCGACCGCGTCGGCAGCATCACGCTGCTCAACGACGCGGCGCGCCGCATCACCGGCTGGAGCGGTGACGATGCGCTCGGCCGCCCGCTCGACGAGGTGTTCCGCGTCAGCGATGCGCGCGACGGCCGCGCGCTGACCGGCCTGCTCGAGCGCGCGCTCGTCGCGCCGATCAGCCTCGGCGTCGAGCACCCGGTGCTGCTGCAGCGGCGCGATGGCGCGACGGTCAACGTCGCCGACAGCATCGCCCCGATCCGCGATGAAACCGGGGCGGCCAGCGGCGTCGTGGTCGTGTTCCGAGACGCGACCGACCGGCTCAAGGCCGAGCAGATGGAGCGCGACAAGCTCGCCGCCGAGCTCACGAGCCGGCAGAAGACGCACTTCCTCTCGCGCGTCAGCCACGAGCTGCGCACGCCGCTCAACGCGATCCTCGGCTTCACGCAGCTGCTGCAGCTCGACGAGAGCCGTCCGCTGGACGCCATGCAGCGCAGCCGGCTCGACCGGGTCCAGCACGCCGGCAGCCACCTGCTGGCGCTGATCAACGACGTGCTGGATCTGGCGCGCCTCGAAGAGGGCGCGCGCCCGCTCGAGCTGGGCCCGGTGGACGTCGCGGCGGTGATCGATGCGAGCTGCACGATGCTCGAGCAGGCCGCGCGCGAGCGCGACGTGCAGCTCGAACGCCGGCTCGATCACGCGGTGCCGCCGGTGCTGGCCGATGTGCGCGTGCTCGAGCAGGTGCTGCTGAACCTGCTGTCCAACGGCATCAAGTACAACCGCGCGGGCGGTCGCCTGGCGGTCGAGCTGTCGGCGCCCGGGGACACGGTCGAGATCGCCGTGCGCGACGAGGGCGCGGGGCTCGACGCCGCCCAGCTCGAGCAGCTGTTCCAGCCCTTCAACCGGCTGGGCGCCGAGAACTCGACGGTCGAAGGCAGCGGGCTCGGGCTGGTGATCGCGCGCAGCCTGGTCAAGGCCATGGGGGGTGAGCTGCGGGTGAGCAGCCGGTGCGGTGCCGGCACCTGTTTCACGGTGTGCCTGTCGGCGGCGAGCGCGCCGGCATCGCGTCCAGCGGCGCTACCGCCGGTGCGACCGCACAGCGCCATCGCCGAGCCGCCGCCGGCGACGCTGCTCTATGTCGAGGACGAGCCGCTCAACGCGCTGCTGCTGACCGAGGCGCTGCGCGACGTGCCGCAGTGGCGCGTGGTGCTGGCCGAGGACGGCGAACAGGGCCTGGCGCTGGCGCGCCGGCTGCGGCCCGACCTGGTGCTGCTCGACGTGAACCTGCCGGGCCTGACCGGTGACCAGGTGGTGCGGGCGCTGCGCGCCGACCCGGCGACCGCCGGCTTGCGCTGCGTCGCGCTGAGCGCCGACGCGCTGCCGGAGCAGCGCGCCGCGGCGCGGGCTGCCGGCTTCGAGGACTACTGGACCAAGCCGCTCGATCTCGGCACCCTGGTCGAGCGCCTGCGGGGCGTGCTTGCAGGTCCGGGGAAGGAGGTGGCATGAGCCGCTGGCGGACCCGGCGGCTCCCGCTGCTCTGTCTGCTGCCGCTGCTGGCGTCGATGGCGTGGCAGTGGGTCGATGCGGCGCAGGCCCGCGAGCAACGGCTGCGGCACGAG
>DATMJX010000145.1:0-5426 GCA_035553715.1 Methylibium sp. | reverse complement strand
GCGTGACCCTGCTTGACGAGGAAGCGGCGCCCGCCCTGGGCGCCGAGGGATCGGACAATGTCGTACTCGGCGTCGCTGAGCCCGAAGCCTTCGACGTACTCCTCGCGCACCGCCTCCGGGTTGGCGAGGAAGATCTTGGTGACGCTCTGCTCGACCATGGTCCGGCCGATAGGGTGGCGCAGCACGTCCGACGGGCTCTGGGTGTCGAAGATGCCCAGACCGTTCTGCTTGCGGATCGTCTTCTGCTTCTGCTTGGCGAAGTCGCTGAAGATCGGATGGTCGAGTGCCTTCCAGAACTCGGAGATCACGTAGATCAGGCGCTGGCCGTCGACCAGGTCTTCCATGACCTGCAGCAGGTAGAGCATCACCGGTGTGCGCACCTCCGGCAGGTCGAGGAACTCGGTGGTGTCGAAGCCGATGACCGGAGCGTCGCCGAGCTGACCCAGGCGGTCGTCTGCCATGTCGAAGACCCAGCCGAGCGCGCCACCCTGGCACCAGCGGCCGAGCCGTTCGTACAGGCTGTTCTCGTCGGACTTCGGCAGGTTCTGGCGAACCGTCGAGAACCGGCGCAGGGCCGTCGGCATCATCGCCACCGCCCGGACGGCCTCGGCGATGGCGCGCTCGTCGGACGGCATCAGCGGCATCGCCGGCGTGTCGAGGCAGGTGCGGATGAGCTGCTCCCAGAACTGCAGCCGGGCCGGCGTCGGCGCCTGCTGCAGCGGGTTGCAGCCGGTCGGCTGGCCGGCTTCGAGGGCGAAGTAGCGCCCGCCGAGGGCGCGGATCGCGATCTCGCAGCCGCGGTCCAGGTCGAACAGCACGAGCCGTGGCGCCGGCTGCCACTTGCGCGTCAGCGTCAACAGGAACATCTCGAGCGTGGTCTTGCCCACGCCGGTCGAGCCGATCAGGAGCGTGTTGCCCGGCAGCTTGCGGTCGGCCGAGTCCTCGCCGTCCGGGCTGGCGTGCAGGTTCAGGTAGTAGGGCTGGCCGGAAGGCGTGCGCAGCAGTGCGAGCGCCTCGCCCCAGGGGTTGCCGTTGCGTTTGCCGCGGGCGAAGTTGTGTCCTGCCGCCAGCGCAGCGAAGGCGCGCGAGCTGAGCTTGGCATCCCGCGGACGCCACTGCCAGTTGCCGGGCATCTGCGCGAACCAGGCCGCGTCGGCCACCAGATCGACCGGCGACATCTGCAGGCTGGAGGCCTCGCCGACGGCCCCGATCGCCTGGGCAGCGCGTCGGCCGGCGTCGGCCACGTCGTCGCCGAAGACGACCAGGCTGTAGTGGTACTCGCCCATGCAGAACTGGCCGTCGCCGAGTTCGTTGAGCGCCACATCCATGTCGGCGACCTGGCTCGCGACCACGTCATCGCTGGCGATCAGCTGGTCGCGCTGCAGTTCGAGGGCACGCATGGCCTCGCGGCGCGGCAGGATCGAGAAGCTCTGGGTCTCGATGAACTCGCTGGACTCGTAGAGCAGGGCGTTCAGGATGCCGGGCTGAACGGCGTCGGCGTACTCCTTGATGTCGACCAGGGAGGCATATCGCACCGTCTCGCCCTGGCGCAGCTCGAGCTTGTCGCCGCCGAAGGACAGCCGCGTCGTGGGCAGGGTGCGGTACAGCGGGCCGGCCTGCGCCGGTACTGGTCGCCCGCAGCCGTTGACCAGGTGGCCGAGAAACTCCGCCACTTCCGAGTAGCGCCGGCCGCGCTCCTCGCGCTCATCGAGCAGCTCGGGCCCGAAGCCACGCAGCACCCGGGCGACCAGCGCCGTGCGCTCCTCCATCACCCGCAGCGCGTCGGCCTGGGCCGCCGCGATTGCCTCTCGCGTCCGCCGGGTCGATTGCAGGGCCCGGCCAAACCGCGAGGCGTTCGGGCGGTACACGAGCGTCAGGTAGAG
Source organism: Methylibium sp. (assembly GCA_035553715.1). Lineage (GTDB taxonomy): Bacteria > Pseudomonadota > Gammaproteobacteria > Burkholderiales > Burkholderiaceae_C > Methylibium. Next base: position 3,543 of record DATMJX010000145.1, on the reverse strand, counting down.
CTCGTTGCTCATCATGCGGTGCTGCGAAAGCCTGCCCTGGTAGGCGACGGACAGGTCACGGGCGAAGCCGGCGTCGCGGGGGTGTTGCAGTTCGTCGCTGACGGTCCGGTGCAATCGATGGGTCCAGACGGCCCACTGGCCGCCGGCGAGGTTGCGCAGCAGGCTGCACAGGGCTTCATGGCGCTCGGCGATCAGGTGCTCGTCGGCGCACTCGAAGGGCACCCCGTCGAGGCGCCAGGTGCGCAGGTAGTCGCCGCCGCGGGTCAGCACGTCATGCGGGCTCAGCAGGCTCGAGAACGGCACGAAGCGCGCCAGCGGGTTCTCGTCTCGGGCCTGCGCCCAGTAGCGCGGCGCCGTTGGCACCCGTCCGGCCGCGTTTCGGGGTGGCGCGTCGGCCCTAGACATGCCAAGCATCGCGTGCCCCCCGGTACAGCGTCGGTGCGTAGCTGCGCGCGCGCCAGAAGCGGCGGTTGCGGTCGTGCAGGTGGAGCTTGGCCGCGACGAACATCTGGCGGAAGCGCTGGTCGTCCTTCGCGGTCACGTAGCGCATCCATGCGAGCGCCGGCACGATGGCCGCGAACACGACGACGGCGACCCACCCGCTGACAAGGATGCCGCCCCACATCACCAGCAACATGCCGGTGCCGAACAGCAGCACCAGCGGCACCAGCGGGATGCCCAGCTTCATGGCCGGGCGGGTGGCGCCCTTGTAGATGGCTTCGCCTTGCATCGCGGGTCCCTGCTCAGGTCACGATGTAGCTGGCGAAGGCGGCGGCCCCACCGACCAGGGTGCCGCCGATCAGCACGTTCGCCACGTCGGCCAGGCGGGCACCCTGGAAGATCATCTTGAAGCCGGCCCAGATGATCGCGATGGTGACGACCGCGATCGAGATCGTCACCAGGATCGCGTTGACATTGCTGACGGTCGTGTTGATCTTGTCGAAGCCCTGGGCGAGGGCGAGCTGCGGCAGCACCAAGGCGGATGCCAGCGCCGGCCCGGCCACCGGTCGGACGGACCGTGCGAGTGAAGCGATCAGGCTCATGAAGCGGACTCCTGAGTTGTCGGGGCCGGCGCTGGTGGCGCCGCAAGGGATCGAGCGCTCGCCACCACCCGGCCGACGTAGCCGTGGCGCATCCCGGTCACGAAGTTGCCGCTGTAGTAGCAGGACAGGGCCCGGCGCAGGGCCGTCTGCGGCTCGGCCTGGGGCCGGGCGCGCTGGTAGCACTCGGCGAGCACCGCCTGCATCGCCGTCAGGCTGGTGCAGGGATCGAGCGCGGTCGCCGGGGTCAGGCCCAGGCGGGCGAAGTTCGCCACGTTGATCTGGCCCAGCCCGACGCTGTAGTTCCAGCCGGCCGCCCGCAGCGTGTCGATCGTGGCCAGCGCCTCGGCACGCGTGCGCGGCTGGCGGACGAGTGCGCCCCCCACCACGCCGATGGCGTAGGGGTTGAAGCTGCTCTCGACGCTGACGAGCGCCTGGGCGGTCGTGGGGTGGACCTGCGGCGCACAAGCCAGGGCCAGAGCCAGGAAGGTCGCGTTGTCCATGTCGGCGTCTGGTCAGAACAGGTCGATCGACGGCGGCGGTTGCGTCGCCTGCCACTTCGCGTAGTCGTCGTCGAACCGGGTGTCCCAGCTGCCGAGCTGGGTCTTGGCGGAGGGGCTGAACTCGGTGACCGAGTCGCCGCCGAAGCTCCACCAGGTCTGCGAGAACGGCGCCCCGTCGATGAACACCGAGATCGCGCCGCTGTAGTGACAGTGGTGGAACACGCCACCTTCGGTGTCGAAGGCCAGCGTGTACTGCGGCGGGCAGAAGGACGGGGCGCGGGCCCAGGCGTGGCGGGCACGGTTGCCGGCGCCGGCCATGCTGCAGCTCGGGAAGGACTTGCCGCGGGCGAGGTCGCGGAAGAGCTGCTTGATCGGCGGCACGCACTGGGGGATCGCGCGCCAGTTCGGTGCAGCCAGGCACAGCAGCACGAGGCAGCCATCGACGGCGCGCGCCGGCAGCGTGGTGGCCGCCAGCGTCACCGCGACGGCCGCCGGGGCCGCGATGGCGGCCACGCCACGGATGCCGCTGCGGCGCTTCACACGGCCTGCGCGGCGGTCTAGAGTGCTTGTCACAAACATGCGGCGGGCTCCGAGGACATCGCCGAAGGGGGACTTCGTTCCGTGACGCGCGGTGCGCGCCATGGCTGAAATCTAGGCGGTTCATCACCGCGCCGAGCGATGACTTCGGGCCAGGAATCATCGGAAGAAGTCGCCATCGCCGGTTCCAACTGCCGTCGCACCCCATGGGCATCGAATCGCTCACCGGCACCTACCACCCGCATGCCATCGAGGTGCAGGATTTCGCCGGCTATGGTCTCGTCATCGACCTGCGAACGGCGGCCGAGTACGCCGACGATCACATCCCGGGGGCGGTCCATGTCGCGGCTCCCGAGGTCGTCGCCGTTCCAGGGCAGGGCGGTTCCATCGGCGAGCCGGTGGCGACACCGCTGTGGCCTGCGCTGGAGGCGGCGGTCGCAGGCGTGCGGCTGGACCAGGCGCTCCTCGTGTACTGCGGGCAGGGCGGGCTCGTCAGCACGCCGGTCGCGAAGTCGCTGCGCTGGCGAGGCTGGGCCACGGACGTGCTCCCCGGCGGCTGGGTCAACTACCGGCGCTGGGTGCTGGCGGGGCTGGAGGTGCTGCCTCGACTGCTGGCGTTCCGTGTGGTGTCGTGCACGCTCGGCACCGAAGCCGCTCGGGTGCTGAACGCGCTGCACGGCGCCGGGCAGCAGGTGCTGGATCTGGAGATGCTGGCGGCAAGCCGGCGCTTCGTGTTCACGCCGGGGCCATCGGTACCCGCTCAGGCATGGTTCGACAGCCAGTTGCTGCAGGCCCTGCGGGGCTTCGATCCGACCCGCCCGGTGTGGGTGGCGGAACTGGGTCCGCGCGTCGGGGCCATCACGCTGCCGGGTGCCCTCGTCGACGCGCTGGGCATTGCCCCGATGGCCGCCCTGCAGGCGCCGGCCGGCGAGCGTGTCGCGGCCTGGATGACCGACGAGCCCCTGTGCGCCGACGCCGAAGCGCTGATGGCCGCCGTCACCTCGGTCCGCCCGGCACCATCCGACACCCACGTCGCTTCCTGGCGCGAGCTGGCGGCTCGCAACGCGACCCGGCTGCTGCTGGAGAGCATCCTCGGGGGCTTCCTCGACCCGGCCTATGACGCTGACCGCGACGCCCGCTCGACCCGGCGGCATGCGCTGGCGCCGATCGTCACCGGCTCGCTCGCGCCCGGGTCGCTGGGCAGCGCGGTGGCGATCCTGACGGCCGAGCCGTCGACTTGAGCTTGCCTACCCGAGGATCAGGCCGCACTCGATCGCCAGCTTGACGGCCATGCGCCGGTTGGGCACGCCGAGCTTGGCGTTCATGCGCTGGAAACGGCAGTCGACCGACCCCTTGCTGACCTGCAGTTCGGCCGCGATGCGTTTGCTGCTGTGGCCCTGCAGTTGGTGGCGCAGCAGCACCAGGTCGTCGTGGCTCAGTCGCGCCTTGACGACCAGGCTGCA
>DATMJX010000144.1:0-7989 GCA_035553715.1 Methylibium sp. | reverse complement strand
GCCCTCGAGCTCGGTGTCGATCCACTCCCTGCTCAAGATCGACTCGTGCCATGGCGCGTAGCCGACTGCGGCCGCGTCGGCGATCTCTTCAGGGCTGTAGCCCTGGGCGTGCATGTCATGCAAGAAATCCCAGTCGCTCATGGGTCGTCCTTTTCGGTGCTACACGCTCGTCGGCCCCACCAACGCCAAGCTCGTAGCAAAGCCAAATGCTTAGGTGTTGCTAGTGTGCCGGCCGAACAGTTTGCATTGCGGCAGCATCAACGGACAGCCTCAGGTATTCGCACTTGCGTGGGAGATCAACGTCAGCGACCGGAAAGTGGCCTAAAGCGAGCATCTGGCCGCCTTTGCGTAGTGGCCGCAACCGCTGCAAAGCAGACCTCTCAGCGTCACGGGCCGAAGGTCAGTAATCGGTCCGTTCTAGCAAAGAACCCACATCTTTGGGCGCGCAAAGCTGAGTCCGAATCGCCTGCCCCATGGCGTTGACCTGAATCCTCGCGCGTCCGTTCGGCGGGCCCCGCGAGTTCGCGGGAGCCGCTCGCATCCTCCGCCCTTGCCAGCGTCAGATCGGTGGGCGCCCGGCCCGCGCGCGGGCTAGAGCGGCAGCTCGGTGAAGTAGCGCCCGCCGTGGAAGATCAGCGGGGCGGCGCCCGGCAGCACCGCGCAGCGCTCGACCTCGCCGACGAAGATGACGTGGTCGCCCTCCTCGTAGCGGCTGCGGTTGAAGCACTCGAACACCGCTGCCGCGCCGTCGATCAGCGGGGCGCCGCCGACGCCCTCGGTCCAGGCGACGCCGGCGAAGCGGTCGGCGGTGCGGCTCGCGAAGCGCTCGGCCAGCGCGCGCTGGTCGGCCGCGAGGATGTTGATCGCGTAATGCGAGCCCTGCGCGAACGCCGGCAGCGAGGCGGCGTTGCGCGACAGGCTCCACAGCACCAGCGGCGGCGTCAGCGACACCGAGTTGAAGGAGTTCGCGGTCAGCCCGACGCGCTGGCCGTCGGGCGTGCGCGCGGTGACGATGGTCACCCCGGTCGCGAAGGTGCCCAGCGCGGCACGGAAGTCGGCGCTGCTGAAGGTCGGCGTGCGGGCTTGGGGCATGTCGGCGTGGAGCAGGCTGCAAGTGTCTCAGAGCCGCGGCGGCCCGGCCGCTCGGGAGCACCTGCGGGCGCGGGGGCCGGGCCGCGCGCAGGCGCGGCATGCGACGCAGCCAGCGACGATGAATATCAATGTGAGTGCTTGCTGTCGTTATTGTCGCTGATGGGTGATGATTGGAACCGCCGATCGACTGTGATGGGGCTGCCGTCGGTCCGCCCGGCGTGCTCGTCGCCGCAGCGGCGCGGCGATCGGCGGATCGACGCGAGGCATCGATACTTATTCGTTAATCGACCAAACAAACAACTGAATATTCGTTCTTCGCAGAACGATCGGCCGGAAGAATGGCTGCCATCGCTTCCCTTCCGACTCCTCCGCCATGAATTTCCAGCAACTGCGTTCGGTTCGCGAGGCCGTCCGCCACGATTTCAACCTGACCGAGGTGGCCGGCGCGTTGCACACCTCCCAGCCGGGCGTGAGCCGCCAGATCCGCGAGCTCGAGGATGAGCTCGGCGTCGAGATCTTCGTGCGTGCCGGCAAGCGCCTGACCGGCCTGACGCCGCCCGGCTCGGCGGTGTTGCCGATCGTCGAGCGGCTGTTGCTCGAGGCCGACAACCTGCGTCGCGCCGGCGACGATTTCCGCGACCAGAGCCACGGCGAGCTGTCGATCGCGGCCACCCACTCGCAGGCGCGCTACGCGCTGCCCGGCGCGGTGCGCGACTTCCGCGCCAGCCACCCCGGCGTGCAGCTGCAGCTGCACCAGGGCTCGCCCAAGCAGATCGCCGAGATGCTGATCGAGGGCGAGGCCGACATCGGCATCGCCACCGAGGCGCTCGCGCAGTACCCGGAGCTCGCGGCGCTGCCCTGCTATGTGTGGTCGCACGCGGTGGTGGTGCCCAAGGGCCATCCGCTGCTCGCGGCGCCGACGCTCACGCTGGCCGAGCTGGCGCGCTACCCGCTGATCACCTACGACACCGGCTACACCGGCCGCTCGCACATCGACCAGTCCTTCGCGAAGGCCGGGCTGGCGCCGCAGATCGTGCTGTCGGCGATGGATGCGGACGTGATCAAGACCTATGTCGAACTCGGCCTGGGCGTCGGCATCGTCGCCTCGATCGCCTACGACGAGACGCGCGACGCCAACCTGGGTGCGCTCGACGCGCGCCACCTGTTCGGGCTGAACACGACGCGCCTGGCGGTGCGCCGCGGCGCCTGGCTGCGCGGCTACGCCTTCTCCTTCATCCAGGCCTTCGCGCCGCCGCTGACGCGCGCCACCGTCGAACACGTGCTGCGCACCGCGCCGGGCGCGGCGGTGCAGGATCCGAACCTCTAAGGAGCGGTGCTCGCGATGCGCGTGATGCCGCTGCGCGTCAGCGCGTAGAGCGCGCCATCGAGGCCCACGCGCAGGTCGACCGGGGTGGTCGCCAGCGTCGCGAAGGCGTAGGCGTTGCTGCTGGCACCGGTGCCGAGACGCGCGACGAAGCGGGTCACGAAATCGGCGAAGAAGTAGCTGCCGCGGTAGCCGGCCGGGAAATTGCCGCTGCTCGGGTAGAACGCGCCCCCCGCGATCGCGAAGCCGGTGAAGAAGCCGCCGGGGCCCGAGCCCGGCGGCGCGGCATCGGCGTGGCCGTAGGCGAACAGCGGGCCGGTGATGCCGGAGCCGACGCCATCGGGGCCCTCGGAGGCCGGCCAGCCGTAGTTGGCGCCGGCCACGCCGAGGTCGATCTCCTCCCAGGCGGCCGCACCGACGTCGTTGATGTGGATGCGGCCCGTGCCGGGCTGGACCGCGAAGGTGAAGGGGTTGCGCAGCCCGTAGGCCCAGACGGCGCAGCTGAGGTTGCCTTGGGCCGTGCAGAAGGGGTTGTCGCCGGGGATCGAGCCGTCGTCGTTGAAGCGCAGCAGCTTGCCGAGGGGCGATGCGAGGCTCTGGGCGTTGGCCCCGGTGTTGTTGTCGCCGACGCCGACGTAGAGCTTGCCGTCGGTGCCGAAGTGCATCGCCCCGCCGTTGTGGTTGGTGGCGCTCGACAGCAGCGGCAAGTCGGCGATGCGCAGCTCGCTGCCGACCGAGACGATGTCGGGGTTGCTCGGGTTCGCGGTGAAGCGGCTGATGCGCGCGTGCGCGCCGCCCTCGAGCGTCGTGTAGTGCAGGTAGACCCAGCGGTTGCTGGCGAAATTCGGGTGCAGCGCGACGCCGATCAGCCCGCGCTCGCCGGCGGTGTCGACGCTCAGCGTGATGAAGGGGGTCGCGAGCAGCGTGCCGTCCTTCACCACGCGCAGCGCGCCGCCCTGCTGCGCCACGAACCAGCGGCCGTCCGGCGCCTGGGCGAAGGCGGTCGCGCTGAGGAGCCCGCCGATCCAGGCGCTGTCGAGCGTGAAGCCGGCCGGCACGTTGCGGGTGCCGCCGAAGCGCACCGTCGCGCTCGACCAGGGCGACACGTTGCCGGCCGCGTCGCGTGCGCGGGCCCGCAGCACGTGCTGGCCCGAGGCGTGCGCCGTGGTGGCGATCGTCACCGCATAGGGCGCCGTGCTGTCACTGCCCGCCGCCATGCCGTCGATCTGGAACTCGACCTCGGCGACCGTGCCGTTGTCGCTCGCGCTGGCGGTGAGCGTGAGGTCGCCGCCCAGGCCATCGGCGAAGGCTGCGGGGGCCGTCAGCGTGGCCGTCGGCGCCTCGGTGTCGTCGCCCGGGCCGCCGCCGCTGTCCCCACCGCCACCACCCCCGCCGCAGGCGGCGAGGAGTATCGCGACCGCCATCGAAACGCTCAGCCCATGCCTTGCGACCATGCGGGTCTCCCGGGAACGAACAGGCGGCAACGATAGCGCCGTCGGCGGCGCGGCACTATGACCGTTTGCAACCGGTCGAGGGCACCTCAGGCCGTCGCCACGGTGAAGCGCGTCACCCGGCGCGGCCGCAGGTGCACGCGCCGCCCCGGCGCCAGCGCGAGCCGCTCGCGCAGTGCCTGCCAGTCGGCGCGCGGCAGCTCGACGTCGACGTAGCTGCCGTCGTCGAGGCGCTTGAACTCGACGCGGGTGTTCGGGCCGACCGTCAGCGCCTGCGCCAGCGTGACCTCGAGCGCCCCGTCGGCCGGGGCCTCCAGGATCTCGAGTTCGTGCGGGCGCACGTAGCTGGCCTCGCCGCCGCCGAGGCGGCCGTGGAACAGGTTCACGTCGCCGAGGAACTGCAGCACGAAGGGCGTGGCCGGGCGGTCGTAGACCTCGTCGGGCGCGCCCTGCTGCTCGATGCGGCCCTGGTTCATCACGACGATGCGGTCGGCGACCTCCATCGCCTCCTCCTGGTCGTGGGTGACGAAGACGCTGGTGACGTGCACCTCGTCGTGCAGCCGGCGCAGCCAGCGGCGCAGCTCCTTGCGCACCTTGGCGTCGAGTGCGCCGAAGGGCTCGTCGAGCAGCAGCACCTTGGGCTCGACCGCCAGCGCGCGCGCCAGCGCGATGCGCTGGCGCTGGCCGCCGGAGAGCTGGTGCGGGAAACGGTCGGCGACCCAGTCGAGCTGCACCAGCGAGAGCAGCTCCATCACCTTGCGCTTGATCGTCGCCTCGTCCGGTCGCGTCGCCTTGGGCCGCACGCGCAGCCCGAAGGCGACGTTCTCGAAGATGCTCATGTGGCCGAACAGCGCGTAGTGCTGGAACACGAAGCCGACCTGGCGCTCGCGCACGTCGGTGCCGGTGGCGTCCTCGCCGTGGAAGTGCACGCTACCGCTGTCGGGCACCTCCAGCCCCGCGATGATGCGCAGCAGCGTGGTCTTGCCCGAGCCCGAGGGCCCGAGCAGCGCGACCAGCTCGCCCGAGGGCATCGTCAGGTTCAGGTTGTCGCAGACGACGGTGTTGCCGAAGCGCTTGTTGAGATTGCGGACTTCAATTGACATGTTCACTCCCTGCGTGCCGCGTACGGCGTACGATCCTTCAGCAGGGTTGGGCCTTGCTGGGGGCGGCCCGACGCTGCGGCCCGTCCATTCATGAGCTGTGCTCCGGCACGACGGCCTTGATCTCTCGCTTGACGCGCTGCTCGACCACGAACTTCAGCACCAGCGTCACCAGCGCCAGCAGCGCCAGCAGCGAGGCCACCGCGAAGGACGCGGCGAACTGGTACTCGTTGTAGAGGATCTCGATGTGCAGCGGCATCGTGTTGGTCTGGCCACGGATGTGCCCGGAGACCACGCTGACCGCACCGAACTCGCCCATCGCCCGGGCGTTGCACAGGATCACGCCGTACAGCAGCGCCCACTTGATGTTGGGCAGCGTGACGCGCCAGAAGGTCTGCCAGCCGCTGGCGCCGAGCACGCGCGCGGCCTCCTCCTGCTCGGTGCCCTGGGCCTGCATCAGCGGGATCAGCTCGCGCGCGACGAAGGGGAAGGTCACGAACACCGTCGCCAGCACGATGCCGGGCACCGCGAAGATGACCTTCAGGTCGTGGTCACGCAGCCACTCGCCGAACCAGCCCTGCAGGCCGAAGATCAGCACGTAGATCAGGCCCGAGATCACCGGGCTGACGCTGAAGGGCAGGTCGATCAGCGTGAGCAGCAGGTTCTTGCCGCGGAAGTCGAACTTCGCGATCGTCCAGGCCGCCGCGACGCCGAACACCAGGTTCAGCGGCACCGCGATCGCCGCGGTGATCAGCGTCAGCTGGATCGCCGCCAGCGCGTCGGGCTCGACGATCGCGGCGACGTAGACCTCCCAGCCCTTCTTCAGCGCCTCGTAGAAGACGGTCGCCAGCGGCACGAACAGGAACAGCGTCAGGAAGGCCAGCGCCAGCCCGATCAGCAGGCGGCGCACCCAGGCGGGCTCGGTGGTGGCGGCGCGGATCGACGGCGGCGCGCCAGCGGCTGGCGATGGAGAAGTAGAGGCAAGGACGGCGCTCATCGCGCAGGCTTTCGGTGGGTGAAGGTTCGAGCGGCGCGTCGGGCGGGGTTCGCTTCAAGCAGCCACCGCGGATCCGGCTTGGCCGGTCCGCCAGTGGGCCTTGCAGGCCGCGCCGAGCCAGTGGCTCGGCCCCTCGCCAGGCACGAAAGGTCCATTGGACCTTTCGTGTCCAGGACTCGGCCCCCTTGAGGGGGGGCGGCGAAGCCACAACGGGGGTGGGCCATCACAGGCCTCCTTGGCGGCGCCGCGACCAGGCCTGCAGCGCGTTGATCGCCAGCAGCAGCGTGAAGCTCGCGACCAGCATCACCACCGCGATCGCGGTCGCGCCGGCGTAGTCGTACTGCTCGAGCTTGGTGATGATGAGCAGCGGCGTGATCTCGCTGACCATCGGCATGTTGCCGGCGATGAAGATCACCGAGCCGTACTCGCCGAGCGCGCGCGCGAAGGCCAGCGCGAAGCCGGTCAGCAGCGCCGGCGTCAGCACCGGGAAGATCACGTGACGGAAGGTCTGCCAGCGGCTCGCGCCGAGCGTCGCCGAGGCTTCCTCGAGTTCCTTGCTCAGGTCCTCGAGCACCGGCTGCACCGTGCGCACGACGAAGGGCAGGCCGATGAAGGTCAGCGCGACGAACACGCCCACCGGCGTGAAGCTCACCTTGAAGGGCAGGTGCTGGCCGATCAGCCCGTTCTGCGCATAGATCGCCGTCAGCGCGATGCCGGCCACCGCGGTGGGCAGCGCGAAGGGCAGGTCGACCAGCGCGTCGATCACGCGCTTGAAGGGGAACTCGTAGCGCACCAGCACCCAGGCGACGACCAGGCCGAAGGCCGCGTTGAGCAGCGCGCCGAACAGCGAGGCGCCGAAGGTCAGCCGGTAGCTGGCCAGCACGCGCGGCGAGCTGACCGCGTCCCAGAACGCGGCCCAGCTCATCGTGAAGGTCTTCAGGAAGGCCGCGCTGAGCGGCAGCAGCACGATCAGGCTCAGGTACAGCAGCGTGAAGCCGAGCGCCAGGTCGAAGCCCGGCAGCACGCTGTGGCGGCGCAGCAGGGTGCGCGTGAAGATCATCGCGAGGTTCTCAGCGCTTGGTCGCGGCGACGATGCGGTCGTAGGTCGCGCCGTCGTTGAAGTGCTCGGCCTGCGCCTTCTTCCAGCCGCCGAAGAGCTCGTCGACCGTGAAGGTCTGGACCTTCGGGAAGTCCTTCGCGTAGGCCGCCAGCACCGAGGCCGAGCGCGGCCGCAGGTGGTGCTTGGCGGCGATGCGCTGGCCCTCGTCGGACCACAGGTACTTCAGGTAGGCCTCGGCGGGCTTGCGCGTGCCCTTGCGATCGACCACCTTGTCGACCACGCTGACCGGGTTCTCGGCCAGCACGGTCCACTGCGGGTAGACGACCTCGTAGCCGCCGCCGAACTCGCGGGCGATCAGCGGCACCTCGCTCTCGAAGGTGACCAGCGCGTCACCGAGCTGGCGCTGCGCGAAGGTGGTCGTCGCGGCGCGGCCGCCGCCGTCGAGCACCGGCACGTTGGCGAAGATGCGCGCGACCAGCGCCTCGGCGGCCTGCGCGTTGACGCCGCGCTTGAGCGCCGCGCCCCAGGCCGCCAGGTAGGTGTAGCGGCCGTTGCCCGAGGTCTTGGGGTTGGGGATGATGACCGAGATGCCCGGGCGGCCGAGGTCGGTCCAGTCGCGGATGTTCTTCGGGTTGCCCTTGCGCACCAGGATCACCGACACCGAGGTCGTCGGCGCGGCGTTGTCGGGCAGGCGCTTGGCCCAGTCGGTGGGGATCAGCGCGCCACGCTCGGCCAGCAGGTCGATGTCGTTGTGCTGGTTCATCGTGATCACGTCGGCCTCGAGGCCGTCGACCACGCTGCGCGCCTGCTTGCTGGAGCCGCCGTGGCTCTGGTTCAGCGTCAGGGCCTCGCCGGCGCTCTTCTTCCAGTGCGCGGCGAAGGCGGCGTTGTAGTCCTTGTAGAACTCGCGCGAGACGTCGTAGCTGACGTTCAGCAGGGTGGGGCCGGCCGCGAGGGCCGGGGCG
>DATMJX010000143.1:0-7462 GCA_035553715.1 Methylibium sp. | reverse complement strand
CCGTACTCCTTGGCCTGCTCGCTACTCATGAAGTTGTCGCGATCCGTATCGCGGGCGATCTTGTCGACGGGCTGACCCGTTACCTCCGAAAGCACCGTGTTCAGGCGCTCGCGCAGATACAGAATCTCGCGCGCCTGGATCTCGATGTCGGTCGCCTGGCCCTGCGCGCCACCCGAGGGCTGGTGAATCATCACGCGCGAGTTCGGCAGCGCGAAGCGCTTGCCCTTGGCGCCGGCGGCGAGCAGGAAGGCGCCCATGCTGGCCGCCAGGCCCATGCACAGCGTCGACACGTCGGGCTTGATGAACTGCATCGTGTCGAAAATCGACAGGCCCGCACTGACCGACCCACCCGGCGAGTTGATGTACAGCGAGATGTCCTTGTCCGGGTTCTCGCTCTCGAGGAACAGCAGCTGGGCGACGACGAGGTTCGCGCTCTGGTCGTTGACCGGGCCGACCAGGAAAATCACCCGCTCGCGCAGCAGCCGGCTGTAGATGTCGTAGGCGCGTTCACCGCGCCCCGACTGCTCGATGACGATGGGCACCATGCCCAGGTTCTGTGTGTCCAGCGCGCTCATATCTCTCCTGAGGGAATCGCGAAGCCGTTAGATGCGGCTTCATTATGTCGCCACAAGCCCCCGCGCCCGGCAAACAAAAGGGCGCCGGCCTCGCGGCCCGGCGCCCTGTGTGCGGGGTGATGCGGCGCGGCTCAGCCGGCCATCAGCTCGTCGAACGCGACCTGCTTGTCGGTCACCTTGGCGCGTGCCAGCACGAACTCGGTCACATTGCCTTCGACCACCGCCGACTCGACCCCGCCAAGACGCTGCGCGTCGCTGAAGTACCAGCGCTTGATCTCCTCGGGCTTCTCGTAGCTCTGCGCCATCTCCTCGATGTGGGCGGTGACCTGCTCCGGCTTGGGCTGCAGCCCGTTGGCACGCACCAGCTCGGCCACCACCAGCCCGAGGCGCACGCGGCGCTGGGCCTGCTCCTCGAACAGCTCGGTCGGGATCGGCGCCTTGTCGGCGTCCTTGACGCCGCGCTGCTTCAGGTCGTTGCGCGCGTTCTCGATCAGGCGCTCGGCCTCATTGGAGACCAGCGTCTTGGGCAGGTCGAGTTCGGCGGTCTTCAGCAGCGCCTCCATCACGGCCGCCTTGTTGCGCGCGATGACACGGAACTTGATCTCGCGCTCGAGGTTGCGACGGATGTCGGCGCGCAGGCCGTCGATGCTGCCGTCAGCGATGCCAAGCGACTTGGCGAAGGCCTCATTGACCTCCGGCAGATGCTGGGCCTCGATCTTCTTGAGCGTGACCAGGAAATCGGCTTCCTTGCCGGCCACATCCTTGCCGTGGTAGTCGGCAGGGAACTGGAGCGGGAAGGTCTTCGACTCGCCGGTCTTCATGCCGCGCACGGCCTTCTCGAAGGCCTCGAGCATGCGGCCCTCGCCGAGAATGAACTGGAAGCCCTCAGCCTTGCCGCCCTCGAAGGGCACGCCGTCGATCTTGCCCTCGAAGTCGATCGTCACGCGGTCGCCGTCGGCGGCCGCCTCGACGGCCGGGCGCTGGGCGAAGCTGCGCCGCTGCTTGCGCAGGATGTCGAGGGTGCGCTCGATGGCGGCATCGTCGACCGAGCTCGACACACGCTCGATCTCGATGGCCGACAGGTCACCGATCTTGACGTCCGGATAAACCTCGAAGGTGGCGTAGAAGGACAGTTCACCGTCGACCGCGGCGCCCTCCTTCTCGCTGATGCGCGGCGCACCGGCGACGCGCAGCTGGGCCTCGGTGGCAGCGCGGTCGAACGCCTCGCCGACCTTGTCGTTCATCACCTCGTACTGCACCGAGTAGCCGTAGCGTTGCGCGACCACGTTCATCGGCACCTTGCCGGGACGGAAACCATCGGCCTTGACCGTCTTGGCCAGGCGCTTCAGGCGCGACTCGACCTCGTTCCGGAGCGCTTCGGCCGACAGCGTGAGGGTGATGCGGCGCTCGAGCTTCTCGAGGGTTTCGACGGTGACAGCCATGTTCGGTACTCTCGTTGGGAATCGGGGGATCGTGGGCGGGTTGGTGCGCGGGGCGGGACTCGAACCCGCACACCCTTGCGGGCGTCAGGACCTAAACCTGGTGCGTCTACCAATTTCGCCACCCGCGCGGACCACGCCTGCGCTCGTCGCACCGGACAGGCGCGCGCGAGACAGCCCGGCATTCTAGCGGGCTGTCGCCGCCTGCCGTCGATCCCGGGATGAGGCGGCCGGCTCGCGGGAACCTCCGGCCGAGCCGCGGTGGCTTGCAAGCACCGGGCCCTGGCGGCGCAACATGCCGACTCGGCGATCGAGTCCCTGGGGCCGGCGCGCAGCGCACACGATCGAGCCCGATCGTGTGCGCTGCGGCCCACCGGGCCGCACAAGGTCCTGCCCTGGGTGCGCCCCATCGGGCGGCCCGCCAAAGCCCGACACAATCCGCCCGCGATGGGCGTCGATCACTACGAGAACTTTCCGGTGGCCTCGCTGCTGTGCCCGCCGGCACTGCGGCCGGCGGTCGCGGCGATCTACCACTACGCGCGCACCGCCGACGACCTGGCCGACGAGGGCGAGGCGGCCCCGGCGGCGCGACTGGCCGACCTCGACGCCTACCGCGCCGAGCTGCACGCGGTGGCCGGCGGCGCCGCGCCGCAGCCCCGCTGGGCGCGCGTGTTCACACCGCTGGGGATGGCGCTGCGCGAGCACGCCCTGCCGCTGCCGCTGCTCGAGGACCTGCTGAGCGCGTTCGCGCAGGACGTCGTCCAGACCCGCTACGCCGACCGCGACGAGCTGCTCGATTACTGCCGCCGCTCGGCCAACCCCGTCGGGCGTCTGCTGCTGCACTTGTATGGCGTGCACGAGGCCGAGGCCCTGGCGCAGTCGGACGCAATCTGCAGCGCGCTGCAGCTGATCAATTTCTGGCAAGACCTGAGCGTCGACCTGCCGCGCGGGCGCCTCTACCTGCCGCTGGAGCGCTGCCGCGCCGCCGGCGTTGACGAGGCGGCCCTGTTCGCGCAGCGCGACAGCGCCGCGACGCGCGCGCTGGTGCGTGGCGAATGTGACTGGGCCGAGGCGCTGATGCGTCGCGGCGCGCCGCTGGTGCACCGCGTGCCCGGCCGCGCCGGCTGGGAGCTGCGCGGCGTCGTGCAAGGCGGGCTGGCGGTGCTGCGCAAGATCGCCGCGCTCGACCATGCGACGCTGGCGCGGCGGCCGACGCTCGGCGCGCTCGATGTGCCGGCAATCGCCTGGCGCGCCCTCGTGATGCGCGGCTGAGGCGATGGGAGAATCCGCCGCGATGCCCGCCACCGCCATGACGCCCGAACAGTATGTGCAGCAGAAGGCGGCCGCCAGCGGCTCGAGCTTCTACTACGCCTTCCTGTTCCTGCCGCCGCCGCGGCGCGCGGCGATCACGGCCTTCTACGCCTTCTGCCGCGAGGTCGACGACGTCGTCGACGAGGTCAGCGACCCGGGCGTCGCTGCCGCCAAGCTGGCCTGGTGGCGCAGCGCGACCGCCGAGGCCTATGCCGGTGAGGCCCAGCACCCGGTGCTCAGGGCCCTGATGCCGCACACGGCCGAGTACGGCATCCGTCTCGAGCACCTGCACGCAGTGATCGACGGCTGCCAGATGGACCTGACACAGACGCGCTACCTCGACGAGGCCGCGCTGCGCCGCTACTGCCATCTCGTGGCCGGCGTGGTCGGCGAGGTCGCGGCGAGCATCTTCGCCACCAGCGCCGGCACGCCGATCGACGCGGCGACGCGGCGCTATGCGCACACGCTCGGCCTGGCCTTCCAGCTCACCAACATCATCCGCGACGTCGGCGACGACGCCCGGCGCGGCCGCATCTACCTGCCGGTCAGCGAGCTGCAGCGCTTCGACGTCAAGGCGCACGAGCTGCTCCAGCGCGAGGCGCCCTGGGGCTATAGCGAGCGCTTCACGGCACTGATGAAGTTCCAGGCCGAGCGCGCGCACGCGCTCTACGACGAGGCCTTCGCGGCGCTGCCCGCCACCGAGCGGCGCGCCCAGCGACCGGGGCTGATGATGGCCGAGATCTACCGCACGCTGCTGCGCGAGATCGAGGCCGAGGACTTCCGCGTGCTGCACCAGCGCATCAGCCTCACGCCGCTGCGCAAGCTGTGGCTGGCGTGGAAGACCAACTGGCGTGAACGCTAGCGTCGCGGTCGTCGGCGCCGGCTGGGCCGGGCTGGCCGCGGCCGTCGAGGCCTGCTCACGCGGCCATGCCGTCACGCTCTACGAGACCGCGGCGATCGCCGGCGGGCGGGCGCGTCGGCTGCCCGACGCGGGCCTCGGCTTCGCGCTCGACAACGGTCAGCACATCCTGATCGGCGCCTACGCCGCCACGCTGGCGCTGATGCGCCGCGTCGGCGCCGATCCCGAGGCGCTGCTGCTGCGTCGCCCGCTGGCACTCGTCGACGCTGCCGGCCGCGGCCTCGCGCTGCCGCCCGGCGCACCCGTGCCCGCCTTCGTGCGCGGCGTGCTGGCCGCGCGCGGCTGGTCGCTGCGCGAGCGCCTGGCCTTGCTGGCCGCGGCCGGTGGCTGGGCGCTGCGCGGCTTCCGCTGCGATGCACGGCTCAGCGTCGCCACGCTGTGCGCCGGCCTGCCGGTCCCGCTGCAACGCACGCTGATCGAGCCGCTGTGCATCGCCGCGCTGAACACGCCGATGCCGCAGGCCAGCGCCCAGGTCTTCCTGCGCGTGCTGCGCGATGCCTTGTTCAGCGGCCCGGGGAGCGCCGACCTGCTGCTGCCGCGCGCCGACCTCGGCGCCCTGCTGCCCGACGCCGCGCTGGCCTGGCTGGCACGCCACGGCGCGACGCTGCGCCTCGGCGAACGCGTCACCGCGCTGCGGCGCGACGGCGCGGGCTGGGTCGTCGAGGCCGGCGCCGACGCACGGCGCGCCGACCGGGTGATCCTGGCCGCCAGCCCCACCGAGGCCGCGCGGCTCGCCGCGCCGCACGCGCCGCGCTGGAGCGCCGCCGTCGAGGCGCTGCGCTTCGAGCCGATCGTGACGGTGCTGCTGCGCGCCACGCCCGGCACCCGGCTCGCGCAGCCGATGCTGATGCTCGACAGCGGCCCGGCGGCGCCGGCCCAGGTGCTGTTCGACCTCGGCGCGCTGCGCAACGCGGACGGGGTGCTGGCCGCCGTCGTGAGCGGGGCCAGCACCTGGCTCGAGCGGGGGCTCGATGCCACCGCCGAGGCCGTGCGCGTGCAGGTCGCCGCCGCGCTCGGCAGCGAGCTCGCGCTGCTGTGCCGCCATGCCGAGAAGCGCGCGACCTTCCTGTGCCGCCCCGACGCCCTGCGCCCCGGCGCCAGTCTGGCCCCCGCGCTCGCCGCCGCGGGCGACTATGTCGCCGGGCCCTACCCCGCCACGCTGGAGGGGGCGGTGCGCTCCGGTCTCGCCGCGGTCCGGTCCATCGATCTGGCATGAAGCGCATCGCGATCCTGCAGAGCAACTACCTGCCCTGGAAGGGCTATTTCGACCTGATCGCCCGCGTGGACGAGTTCGTCTTCTACGACGAGGTGCAGTACACCACCAGCGACTGGCGCAACCGCAACCGCATCAAGACCGCCCAGGGGCTGCGCTGGCTGACCGTGCCGGTGCGTCATGCCTCGCGCGCCGGCACGTGCATCGATGACGTCGAGATCGCCGGCACCCGCTGGAGCACCATCCACGCCCGCACGCTGCACGGCGCCTATGCCCGCGCCCCGCATGGCGCGGCGATGATCGCGCTGCTCGCCCCGCTGTACGAGCCGGGCCGCCACACGCGGCTGGCGGCACTGAACCGGGCGGCGATCGCGTCGATCTGTCGCCACCTCGGCATCGACACGACGCTGAGCCGGTCGATCGACTACCCCTCGAGCGGCGCCGGCCGGACCGAACGGCTGGTGGAGATCTGCCGCCAGGCCGGCGCGGACTGCTACGTCAGCGGCCCGGCCGCGCGCGCCTACCTGGACGAAGCGGCGTTCGCGGCCGCGGGCATCGCGGTCGAGTGGTTCGACTACGAGGGCTACCCCGAGTACCCCCAACTATGGGGCGCGTTCGAGCACCGCGTCTCGATCGTCGATCTGCTGGCCCATTGCGGCCCGCAATCCCCCCGTTTCCTGCGCCATGCGAGGATCGACCGCCCATGAACGATCGACTGCTGATTTTCGGTGCCGGTGACTACGCCGAGCTGGTGCACCACTACTTCGCCCGCGATCCGCGCTACCGCGAGATCGCCTTCGCCGTCGATGGCGAGCGGCTCGCGGCGGACCGCTTCTGTGGCGCGCCGCTGCTCGCCTTCGAGGAGGCCCGGCACCGCTGTCCGCCCGAGGCCTGGGACATGTTCGTCGCGATCGGCTACACCGGCGTCAACGAGGGGCGCCGCAGCAAGGTCGACGCCGCCAAGGCACTCGGCTACACGCTGACGAGCTATGTCCACGCCAGCGCGCTGCTCGCCGACGACGCCATGGTGCAGGAAAACAGCTTCGTGGCCGAACAGGTGCTGATCAAGCCCTTCTGCCGTCTCGGCCGCGACCTGCAGCTCGCCGCCCAGTGCTACATCAGCCACGGCGCGCGGGTCGGCGACCACTGCTACCTGGCCCCGCGGGCGCTGCTGTGCGGCCTGACGGACGTCGGCGAGTGCTGCTTCATCGGCGCCAACGCGACGGTGCGCGACAAGGTCCGGATCGGCGCGCGCTGCGTCATCGGCGCCGGCGCGGTGATCCTCTCGGACTGCGAGCCCGACGGGGTCTACCGCGCCACACCAACCGCACGGCACCGCGTCCCCAGCGGCGCGATGCGGCGCCTCTGAGCGCCGCCGACCCGGCAGCACGCATGATCCCCTTCAACCGCCCTCACCTCACCGGCCGGGAGCTCGCGGCCATCGAGGCCGCGCAAGCGGCCGGCCACCTGTCGGGCGACGGCCCGTTCACGCGCCGCTGCGAGGCGCTGATCGCCGAGCTGACCGGCACGCCCCGCGCCCTGCTGACCCACTCGTGCACCGCCGCGCTGGAGATGGCGGCGCTGCTGGCCGGGATCGGCCCGGGCGACGAGGTCATCATGCCGTCCTACACCTTCAGCTCGACGGCCAATGCCTTCGTGCTGCGCGGCGGCGTGCCGGTGTTCGTGGACATCCGCCCCGACACGCTGAACCTCGACGAGTCGCTCGTCGAGGCCGCCGTGACGCCGCGCACCCGCGCGATCGTCGCGGTGCACTACGCCGGCGTGGCCTGCGACATGGACGCGCTGGCCCGCATCGCCGCCGCGCATGGCCTGCTGCTCATCGAGGACGCCGCGCAGGCGACGCTGTCGACCTGGCACGGCCGCCCGCTGGGCACGATCGGCCAACTCGGCTGCCTGAGCTTCCACGAGACCAAGAACATCGTCTGCGGCGAGGGCGGCGCGCTGCTGGTGAACGACCCGGCGCTGCTCGCGCGTGCCGAGATCC
>DATMJX010000142.1:0-6629 GCA_035553715.1 Methylibium sp. | reverse complement strand
GATCTGCACGACGTTGCGCCACTCGCTGCCGGCGGCGTCGAGCCAGCGGCGGTTGTGCGCGACGGTGATGTTGAAGTCGCTGCGACCGCTGAAGTCGGTGCTGAGGGCGAGCCCGAGGCGGAAGTAGTTCGGCCCCCAGGGCTTCTCCTCAAGGGTGAAGGCGATGCCGTCGTCGCCGGCGGCATTGCGCATCAGCTGGTAGTCGACCCGCGTGTAGTCGCCGGTGGCCGCGAGCCGCTTGACGTCGCGCTCCGCGGCCGCCGCGTCGAAGGGCTTGCCAGGCCGGCTCTCGAGCGCCGGGGCATGGCGTTCGGGGTGGGTGAGCTCGGTCCCCTCGAAGCGCACGAATTCGAGCGGTGGCACGGCCTGCGGCGGACGGGCGTGAGCGGCACGCCAGTCCGCATAGGCGTCGACGCCGACCGCGTAGCGGCTGATCTGCAGCACCACCGCCTCGGCATGCAGCCGCCCGAGGCCGATGAAATCGGCGGTGCGCTTGAAGTCCGTCGAGGTCAGGCTCCCGAGCGGCGGCGCGATCAGCAGGTCGCGTTCGGTCAGCGTCGCGAGGCTGCGCTGGACGTTCTGCTCGGTCAGGATGTTGATCATCTGCGCCGTCACGCCGACCAGCGTGTCCAGCGTCTCGCGGCCGGCCAGCGGCGTGCCGATGTTGATCGCGATCACGACGTCGGCGCCCATTGCCCGGACCACGTCGATCGGCAGGTTGTCGACCAGGCCGCCGTCGCCGAGGATGCGCCCCTCGTGCGGGGTCGGCGCGAACACGCCGGGCACGCTCATGCTCGAACGCAGCGCCAGCGCCAGGTCGCCACGGTCGAGCACGACCGGCTGGCCGGTCTCCATGTCGGTGGCGACGGCTCGAAACGGGATCGGCAGGCGGTCGAAGGCCCCGATGTCGCGCACCGGCAGCGTGTAGCGGCGCAGCAGCGACTCGAGCCCGCGGCTCGACACCGTGCCCAGCGGCACCCGGAACTCGCCGTCGCGCAGACCGATCTCCAGCGCCGAGGACAGCTCGTAGTCCTGCTCCTTGCGGCGCTGCGAGAGCTCGCGGCGCGCGACGCGGTTCGCGAACAGATCGTCCCAGTCGACCTTCAGCAGCTCGCGCTCGAGCTCGTCGGCGCGCAGGCCGCTGGCGTAGAGCCCGCCGATGATCGCGCCCATCGAGGTGCCGGCGATGAAATCGATCGGCACGCGCTCGCGCTCGAGCACCTTCAGCACGCCGACGTGCGCAAGCCCGCGCGCACCACCGCCCGAAAGCACCAGCCCGATGCGCGGGCGCGCCGCCGGCGGCTCGGCGGCCTGCGCAAGCGTCGCGACCAGCAGCAGCGCAAGCGCGCAGAGACGAAGCAGAGGGCCCATCGCGCGCGATTGTGCCGACCCAAGAAAAAAGGGCCACCGGATGGTGGCCCTCTCCAACGATCGGCGCGTCGTGCGGCGTCAGCCGCTCGAGCACGCCTCCCGCAGCGCTCGGGTTTACATGTCCATGCCCATGCCACCCATGCCACCCATGCCGCCCATGCCACCGGCCGCGGCGGGAGCCTCGTCCTTCGGCGCCTCGGCAACCATCGCCTCGGTGGTCAGCATCAGCGAGGCCACCGACGCGGCGTTCTGCAGCGCGGTGCGGGTCACCTTGGTCGGGTCCAGGATGCCCATCTCGATCATGTCGCCATAGGTGTCGTTGGCGGCGTTGAAGCCGTAGTTGCCCTTGCCGGCCAGCACCGCGTTGACCACCACGCTCGGCTCACCACCGGCGTTGCCGACGATCTCGCGCAGCGGCGACTCGATCGCCTTCAGGACCAGCTTGATGCCGGCTTCCTGGTCGGCGTTGTCGCCCTTGATCTCACCAGCGGCCTGGCGGGCGCGCAGCAGCGCGACGCCACCACCGGCAACGATGCCCTCTTCCACCGCAGCGCGGGTGGCGTGCAGGGCGTCCTCGACGCGGGCCTTCTTTTCCTTCATCTCGACTTCGGTGGCGGCACCGACCTTGATGACGGCGACACCGCCGGCCAGCTTGGCCACGCGCTCATGGAGCTTCTCGCGGTCGTAGTCGCTGGTGGCTTCCTCGATCTGCACGCGGATCTGCTTGACGCGCGCCTCGATGTCGGCGCCGGCACCCGAGCCGTCGATGATGGTGGTGTTCTCCTTGGCCACCTCGACGCGCTTGGCCTGGCCCAGGTCGGCCAGCGTGACCTTCTCGAGCGTCAGGCCGACTTCCTCGGCGATGACCTTGCCGCCGGTCAGGATGGCGATGTCCTCGAGCATGGCCTTGCGACGGTCACCGAAGCCCGGCGCCTTGACGGCGACGACCTTCAGGATGCCGCGGATGGTGTTGACCACCAGGGTCGCCAGCGCCTCGCCCTCGACGTCCTCGGCGATGATCAGCAGCGGGCGGCCGGCCTTGGCCACCTGCTCCAGCGTGGGCAGCAGGTCGCGGATGTTGCTGATCTTCTTGTCGAACAGCAGCACGAAGGGGTTGTCCAGGATGCAGGCCTGCTTTTCCTGGCTGTTGATGAAGTAGGGCGACAGGTAGCCGCGGTCGAACTGCATGCCCTCGACGACGTCGAGCTCGTTGTCCAGCGACTTGCCGTCCTCGACGGTGATCACGCCTTCCTTGCCGACCTTGTCCATCGCGTCGGCGATGATCTTGCCGATCGACTCGTCCGAGTTGGCCGAGATCGCGCCGACCTGGGCGATTTCCTTGCTCGTGGTCGTGGCCTTCGAGGCCTTCTTCAGCTGCTCGACCAGCGCGACGACGGCCTTGTCGATGCCGCGCTTGAGGTCCATCGGGTTCATGCCCGCGGCGACGTACTTCATGCCCTCGCGCACGATGGCCTGGGCCAGCACGGTCGCGGTGGTGGTGCCGTCACCGGCGTTGTCCGAGGTCTTGGAGGCGACTTCCTTGACCATCTGGGCGCCCATGTTCATGAGCTTGTCCTTGAGCTCGATCTCCTTGGCGACCGAGACACCGTCCTTCGTGACGGTCGGGGCGCCGAACGAGCGCTCGAGCACCACGTTGCGGCCCTTCGGGCCCAGGGTCACCTTGACCGCGTTGGCCAGGATGTTCACACCTTCGACCATGCGGGCACGGGCCTCGCCGCCGAACACGACGTCTTTTGCTGCCATGTCTGTTACTCCGGAATGCTTCAGTAATGAGGGGACTGGGGAGGGAAAAGCCGGGAGGGCTTACTTCTCCACGACCGCGAAGAGGTCCTCTTCGCGCATCACCAGCAGTTCGTCGCCGCCGACCTTGACGGTCTGGCCGCTGTACTTGCCGAACAGGACGCGGTCGCCGACCTTGATGTTCAGGGCGATGAAATCACCCTTGTCGTTGCGCTTGCCCGGGCCGACAGCCAGCACCTCACCCTGGTCAGGCTTCTCGGCCGCGTTGTCGGGGATCACGATGCCCGAGGCGGTCTTGGTTTCGTTCTCCAGGCGCTTGACGATCACGCGATCGTGCAACGGACGCAGCTTCATCACATCTCCTTGGTGGTGCGGCACACGGTGCTGAATGACCATGTGCACGAGTTTGCGCTCACTGACGTAGATCCGGGTCGCGCCAGCTTCGCCGCGCAACCCTGTTAGCACTCACAGTCATCGAGTGCTAGTGGCGAGATTATAGGGGTGGGTGGGGACGTTTCAAGAGCGGCCCCGCCGGGGCCAGCCCGGCGCAAGCCGCGTGCGACGGTCGGTGGCGGCGCGGCGCCGGCCCAGCCGCAGGGCCGCCTCAGGGCGCCGGCGGCACCGACTGCGCCCGCACCACCCGCGTGGTGGCGCCGCTCGACACCAGCACGACCGGGTCGCCGGGCTTGAACTCCTCGCCGCCCTGCGCCTGGACGATCGCCCGGCGCTCGCCGTTGCGCAGCTGCACCATGATCTCGACCGCGGCCTCGCTGGTGGTGCCCCGCTCGATCGCATTGCCGACGACCGCGCCGACGACCGCACCGATCACGCCGACGACCGCACCGGTCCGGCCATTGCTCGCACCGCTGCCGGCCACGCCACCGACCACCGCGCCGGCAGCACCGCCGACCCCCGACTGCGTGCCGTCGACGGTGACCGGCCGCACATTGAGCACGACCGCGTCCTGCACCGATGACAGACGGTTCGCGTCGCCGCGCTGGATCACGTCGGGGCTGGTGGTGGTGCAGGCGGCGAGCGCGGCCGCGAGCACCGCAGTGGCGAGGGCTTTCATCGATGTTCTCCTTGAATCCAGGACCAACGGCAAGCGGCGCAGGCCCGTTGACGCATCCCGCAGTGTGCCGCCCCGGCACCCCCCGCACCGCCGCCGGTGGCATGGCGCCATGGCGCAGGCATGCCGTCGCCGCGGCCGGGGAGCGACCGAGCCGCCGCGCTGCTCAGCCGTGCAGGCGGCTCGAACGCGGCACGCTGGCGAGCAGGAACTCCATCTGGTCGGCCAGGATGCGGCGGCCGCGCAGGATCATGTCCTCGTGCAGGCTGGGCACATAGGGCAGGTAGAGCAGGCTCATGCGCGCCTCTTCCGGGGTACGGTTGGCCTTGTGGCCATTGCAGCCCCGGCAGGCGGTGATGCAGTTCATCCAGCTGTCCAGGCCGCCGCGCGAGGTCGGCTGGATGTGCTCCCGAGTCAGCTCGTCGGGGGGACATTGATCGCCGCAGTACGCACAGACATGGCGGTCGCGCACGAACAGCTTGTGGTTCGACAGCGCCGGCACCTGGCGCCAGGCCCGGCTCGGGACGCTGCCGCGCACGGCGATGATCGGGTGCACCTCGATGCGCGACTGCAGCCCGGTGCGCCGCTGCACGCCCCCGCGCAGCACCATGCAGGCGTCACCGAGCGTCCAGGCCACGCCGTCGCACGCGTACAGCACCGCCGCTTCCTTGGCGGAGATCCACGCTTGCGGGCGTCCCGACACGTCGAGCTGCAGCACTTCCATGCGCGCGCACTCCTATGGGCAAAGCATAGAGCAGGGGACATGCCAGCCTCAAGCGGGGCAACACGGGGTCTGCGCGTGTCCCGGGCTTCATCGCGCCGTCATCCCGATCGGGCGTGCTCAGAGCGCTGCCTAGAATGCGCCGCATGCAGCGACTCCGAGCCTGGCGCCGGTGGATCCTGGCGTGCGGGCTCCTCGCGGCCCTGCTGCCGGCCGCCGCACAGCCGATGCCCGAACCGCGCCCCGGCGCGACCGCCGTCTCGCCCTCGGCGCAGCGCCTGTACGAGCGCGCGCGCAGCCAGCTGCTGCAGGTGCGCACGCTGCTCAAGGGCCAGGACAGCCAGGCCTCGGTCGGCTCGGGCTTCGTCGTCGGCGCCGACGGCCTGATCGTCACCAACTACCACGTCATCAGCCAGGTCGCGCTGCAGCCCGAGCGCTACCGGCTCGTCTACACCCGCGTCGACGGGCGCGAGGGCGAGCTGCAGCTGCTCGGCTTCGACGCGGTCCACGACCTCGCGCTGGTGCGCGCCCTGCCCCCGGGCAACGCCCCGCGGGCCGGCAGCGCGCCCTTGCCACCGGGCGAGCCGCTGGCCTTGCGGCCGGCCGCCGAGCCACTCACGCCGGGCGAGCGCATCTACTCGCTCGGCAACCCGCTCGACGTCGGCTTCGCGGTGATGGAGGGCAACTACAACGGCCTGGTCGAGCGCAGCTTCTATCCCAGCATCTTCTTCGGCGGCGCGCTCTCCAGCGGCATGAGCGGCGGGCCGGCGCTCGACGAGCAGGGCCGCGTGATCGGCGTCAACGTCGCGACGCGGCGCGACGGCCAGCAAGTCAGCTTCCTGGTGCCGGCCTCGTTCGCCCAGGTGCTGCTCGAGCGCAGCCGCGGCGCCCCGCCGATCACCGCGCCGGTCTACCCGGCGCTGACCGCCCAGCTGCTGGCGCACCAGAACGCGGTCACCGAGCGCTTCCTCGCCGAGCCCTGGCGCAGCGCCGGCCACCCGCACTACCGCATCCCGGTGCCGCAGGAGAACTTCATGCGCTGCTGGGGCCGCAGCACGCCGGCCGACGCCAAGGGCCTGGAGTTCGAGCGCTCGGACTGCGAGATGGACACCCGCGTGTTCGTCAGCGCCGCGCTCGCGACCGGCGCGCTGGGCGTGCGCCACGAGGCCTACGATGGCCGCGAGCTCGGCTGGCTGCGCTTCACCCAGCGCCACAGCGCGAGCTTCGCGAACGAGAGTTTCGGTCGCGGCAACCGGCGCGAATTCACCGCGCCGCGCTGCCACGAGCGTTTCGTCGAGCAGGCCGGCCTGCCGGTGCGCACGGTGCTGTGCCTGTCGGCCTACAAGCGCCTGCCCGGCCTCTACGACCTGAGCGTGCTGGTCGCCACCGTCGACCAGGACCGCATCGGCGCGCAGGGCCGGCTCGATGCGCATGGCGTGTCCTTCGACAACGCGATGCGGCTGGCCGAGCACTACCTGCTCGGCTACGGGGTTCAGTCGCCATGAGCGCGCCGAGCGACACGCTGCTGGCCATGGTCGAGCTGCTCGACCGCGACGGCAGCGTCGCGCACCGCATCCCGGTGCGGCGCTGGCCGGTGACGATCGGCCGCGCGATCGATTGCGATGTCGTGCTCGACGATCCGCATGTCGCTGCCCACCATGCGCGTCTCGAGCGCCCGATCGCCGACGAGCCGCCGCAGCTGCTCGT
>DATMJX010000141.1:0-16317 GCA_035553715.1 Methylibium sp. | reverse complement strand
GCACTGAGCATTGCGCTGCTTGCGACCGAACTGCTGGTCGACTGGGTCGGCGCGCGGGGACGCAGCGAGCTCGCGGTGGCGCTGTGCGCGGCCTACGCCCTGGCGGCGGTGCTGCTGTGGCTGCTGCCGTCGGGGGCGGGGCGGGTGCCGGCGGACGCCGACCGGCTGCGGCGGGGCCAGTGGCTCGCGACGATCGGCATCGACGTGCTCGTGTTCGCGGCCCTGCAGCTGCTGGCCGATCGCAGCGGGCTCGGCTACGCGGCGCTGCTGGTGCTGCCGGCGCTGATGGCGGGGGCGCTGACGCCGCGCCTGCAGGCGCTCGGTGTCGCGGCGGCGGGCACGCTGGTGCTGCTGGCGGCGGCGTGGCTGCTGCGCCGCACGGGTGCGGAGACGGCGCTGTTCCTGACCCAGGCCGGCCTGGCCGGCAGCGGCTTGTTCGCGGTCGCGCTGCTGTCCGGCGAGCTGGCGGGGCGGCTCGCGCGCGAGGAGCGCACCGCGCGCGGCAGCCTCGAGATGGCGCGGCGGCAGGCCCGGCTCAACCGGCTCGTGCTCGAGGAGATGCAGGACGGCGTGCTGGTGGTCGACCGCGCCGGCCGCGTGCGGGCCGCCAACCCGGCCGCGCGCGAGCTGCTCGGCGAGGCGGCGATCGGGGCGGCCGACAGCTTCGCACTGACCG
This sequence comes from Methylibium sp., assembly GCA_035553715.1. Taxonomy (GTDB): domain Bacteria; phylum Pseudomonadota; class Gammaproteobacteria; order Burkholderiales; family Burkholderiaceae_C; genus Methylibium. The sequence continues at coordinate 15,641 of DATMJX010000141.1, read as the reverse complement.
GGGTGGCCGCCTGGCGGCCGCTGGTCGGGGCCATCGATCGCGCCTTTGCCGAGGGGGTCTGGCCCGAGGGCGGGCGCGACGTGGCGCTCGGCACGTCCGAGCAGCCGCCAGCAACGCCGCTGCGCCGCCTGCGCGTGCGCGGCCGCTTCACGCAGCGCCGCAGCGTCGACCGGGCCGAGGACTACTGCGTCCTCTTCCTCGAGGACCTGCGCGACGTGCAGGCGCGCGTGCGGCAGGAGAAGCTGGCCGCGATGGGGCGGGTGTCGGCCGGCATCGCGCACGAGATCCGCAACCCGCTGGCGGCCATCATGCAAGCCAATGCACTGCTCGCCGAGGACGCGGCAACACCGCAGCAGCGCCAGCTCACGCAGATGGTGGCCGACAACGCGGTGCGCCTCAAGCGCATCGTCGACGACGTGATGGAAATCGCGCCCGGCGACACCGCGCCGCAGCGCACGACGCTGGACGCCGCCGCGCAGGTGGGCGCGATCTGCAGCGACTGGGCGCGCACCGTCGGCCTGCCGCTCGGGCCCGGCAGTCCCATGCAGGTCGAGCTGCCGACCCAGCCGCTGGGCGTGGTGTTCGACGGCGAGCACCTGCGGCGCGTGCTGGTGAACCTGCTGGACAACGCGCTGCGCCATGGCAGCCGCGGCCCCGGCGCGCTGCAGGTCCAGCTGGTGGCGACCGGGGACACGCGCGCGGTGCTGGCGGTCGCGAGCGACGGCGAGCCGATCCCGCCCGAGACCGAGCGCTACCTGTTCGAGCCCTTCTTCTCGACGCGCAGCCGTGGCACCGGGCTCGGCCTGTACATTTGCCGGGAGCTGTGCGAGCGCTACGGTGCGGCCATCGAATACCGCGGCCGCGGCGACGGCGAACGCCATCCCAACGAATTCAGCGTCACGATGCGGCGCATGCCGCTGCCGGCGGGCGACGCGAGGCCGACCGAGAAGCCATGAGCACGCCGTCCCACTTCAGCCTGCTGGTCGTCGATGACGAGCCCGATCTGCGCACGCTCTACGAGCTCACGCTGCTGCGCGAGGGCTACGACCTCGAGACCGCCGGCGGCGTCGAGGAGGCCTGGGCGCAGCTCGCCGACCGCACCTTCAGCGCGGTGATCACCGACATGCGCCTGCCCGATGGCAGCGGGCTGGACCTGCTCAAGCGCCTCGAGCAGGCCGGCCGGCGCGAGAAGACCATCGTCATCACCGCCTACGGCTCGGCCGAGAGCGCGGTCGAGGCGCTCAAGGCCGGCGCCTACGATTACCTGACCAAGCCGGTGGACCTGAAGCTGTTCCGCAGCGTCGTCGCCTCGGCGCTCGGGCGCACCGCACCGACCGGCCCGACCGTGCAGCCGGAGCAGCTGCCCTCGGAGAACGGCGCCCGCCCGCGCCCCGCGCCGCCGGTGCGCCCGGCCGCGGTGATCGTCAGCCCGCCGCCGCCGGCGCCGCCGCCGAGCGGGGCGCTGGCGCGCATGGCCGGCGCCTCACAGGCGATGCGGCAGGTGCGTGCGCTGATCGAGAAGGTGGCGCGCAGCATGGCGCCGGTGCTGGTGCAGGGCGAGTCGGGCACCGGCAAGGAGCTGGTCGCGCGAGCGATCCACGAGGTCAGCGCGCGGCACGGCCAGCCCTTCATCGCGGTCAATTGCGGCGCGATCCCCGAGCAGCTGCTCGAGGCCGAGTTCTTCGGCTACCGCAAGGGCGCATTCACCGGCGCCAACGAAGACCGCGAGGGCTTCTTCCAGGCCGCGCGCGGCGGCACGCTGTTCCTCGACGAGATCGGCGACCTGCCGCTGTCGATGCAGAGCAAGCTGCTGCGCTCGATCCAGGAGCGCTCGGTGCGCCCGGTCGGCGCGACCCAGGAGCTGCCGCTGGACGTTCGCATCGTCAGCGCGACGCACAAGAACCTCGCCGCCGACGTGCAGGCCGGGCGCTTCCGCCAGGACCTCTACTACCGGCTCAACGTGATCCAGATCCGCGTGCCTTCGCTGCGCGAGCGGCTCGAGGACCTGCCGGCCATCTGCGAGCGCGTGCTCGAGCGCATCGCCGCCGACGCCGGCGTCAGCCCGGCGCCGCGGCTCACGCGCGAGGCGCTTGCCTATCTGACGCGCTACCCTTTCGGCGGCAACGTGCGCGAGCTCGAGAACCTGCTGCACCGCGCGGTCGCGCTGTCGGACGGCGATGCGATCGACGTCGGTGACCTCGACCTGCCCGAGTCGGCCTTCGGTGACAGTGGGCGCGGCGAACTGGCTGCGCTGCAGGCCGATGCCGTGGCCGCCGTCGAGATGCCGCCGCCGGCCGTTGCGGTCCCCGCCGCCGTCGACGTGCTGCCGGCCGACCTCGAGGCCTACCTCGACAGGGTCGAGCGCGACATCCTGGTGCGTGCGCTCGAGCGCCACCGTTGCAACCGCACCGCGGCCGGGGCGAGCCTGGGGCTGTCGCTGCGGCAGATGCGCTACCGCATGGCGCGGCTCGGCGTGCAGGTGGCCGAGCACGGCCTGTCGGTCGAGGCCGACGAGCCGCCGCCGTGAGCGCGCGCGCGCCGGCCTGGCAGGCCGGGTGGTGGTCGCGCGCGCGTCGCATCGACTCGCCGAACTTCGGACCGCGCCCGCCGGGCGCCGAGGTCACGCTCGCGATCGTGCACTCGATCAGCCTGCCGCCCGGCGTGTACGGTGGCGACGCGATCGAGCGCCTGTTCACCAACCGGCTCGACTGGGATGCGCATCCCTATTACGCGCAGATCCGTGGCCTCGAGGTGTCGGCTCACTTCCTGCTGCGGCGTGACGGCGAACTGCTGCAGTTCGTCGACGTCGATGCGCGCGCCTGGCACGCCGGGCGCTCGCACTGGCGCGGCCGCGACAACTGCAACGACTGGTCGGTCGGCATCGAGCTCGAGGGCCTCGAGGGCGAGCGCTTCGAGGACGTGCAGTACGTCGGCCTGGCGCGGCTGCTGCGGGCGCTGCGTCGGCGCCTGCCGCTGGCCGCGGTGGTCGGGCATGAGCATGTCGCGCCGGGCCGCAAGGCCGATCCGGGGGCGGGTTTCGACTGGGCGCGACTGCGCGGCGCAACGGGCTGGTCCGCTCGGTATTTTCCCGCGGTCGCGGGTGCCGCGATGGCCTGAAACGAGCATTGGCGCGGGCTGGCGGTCGCTTTCGCGTCGCAGGCCGCGACAGCACTCGATCGGCCTGCCGCGGCCGCAGGATGCGTGCGTGCCGGCGGCACGGCGCGCAGGCGTGAGACACTATTACTAGTGGCTTGGCAAGCGACGGAGCACTAGATATAGTGCTCCTCATGCCAGCGCTCCGGTTCTGTCGCAGCCACGGTGGGCGGTTCGCCCCCCGCAGGCGCGACGCAGTGTCCGGGGCAAAAGCGCACCCCTTGCGGCGTCGCAGCTTGCGTCGTGACGCTGCGCGGGGTGTTGCCATCGCACGGAGCGCTCCGCGCGCCTGCCGTCCGGGCTTCACGGCCACCCACATCTGCTGAACACGCGAGCCTCCGACGGGCATGCCGTCGGGGCCGCGCCGCATTGCCACCGTTGCTCCACAAGATCCGAAAGGGACCCCACTGATGCAAACCGTCACCTCCAGCGTCGCCCCGTCGAGCCTGCCCGGGGCCGGCACCGCGCCGGGCGCGGCCGCGCCGCGCGCGTCGTCGGCCTATGCCGGCTACCAGATCATCCGGCGCAATGGCGCGGTGGTGGCGTTCGAGCCCAACAAGATCGCGGTCGCGCTGATGAAGGCCTTCCTCGCGGTGCATGGCACCCAGGGTGCCGCCTCGGCGAGCGTGCGCGAGACGGTCGATCAGCTCACCGAGAGCGTGGTGCGCGCGCTGCTGCGCTCGCGCCCCAGTGGCGGCAGCTTCCACATCGAGGACATCCAGGACGCGGTCGAGCTCGGCTTGATGCGTGGCGGCCACCACGAGGTCGCTCGCGCCTACGTGCTGTACCGCGAGCGCCGCGCGCAGGAGCGCGCCAAGCAGGGCGAGGCGCCGGCCGCGCCGGCGAGCACGCTGCACGTCGTCGATGGCGGCCAGCGCGTGCCGCTGGACATGGCGAACCTGCGCGCGCTGATCGAATCGGCCTGCGCCGACCTCGGTGCCGACGTGAAGGCCGCCCCCATCCTTGCCGAGACCCAGCGCAACCTCTACGACGGCGTGCCGATCGACGAGGTCTACAAGGCCGCGATCCTGGCCGCGCGCACGCTGATCGAGAAGGATCCGGGCTACACGCGCGCGACTGCGCGGCTGCTGCTGCACACGATCCGCAAGGAGATCCTCGGCGAGGAAGTCACGCACGGGCAGATGCACGAGCGCTACGCCGACTACTTCCCCGGCTTCGTCAAGCAGGGGGTCGAGGCCGAGCTGCTCGATGAGCGGCTGCTGCAGTACGACCTGCGCAAGCTCGGCGAGGCGCTGAAGGCCGACCGCGACCTGCAGTTCGACTACCTCGGCCTGCAGACCCTGTACGACCGCTACTTCCTGCACGTGCGCAAGCAGCGCATCGAGCTGCCGCAGGCCTTCTTCATGCGCGTCGCGATGGGCCTGGCGCTCAACGAGGTCGACCGCGAGGCGCGCGCGATCGAGTTCTACGAGGTGCTGTCGACCTTCGACTTCATGTCGAGCACGCCGACGCTGTTCAACAGCGGCACGCGCCGCTCGCAGCTCTCGAGCTGCTACCTGACGACGGTGGCCGACGACCTCGACGGCATCTACGAGGCGATCAAGGAGAACGCGCTGCTCTCCAAGTTTGCCGGCGGCCTGGGCAATGACTGGACCCCGGTGCGCGCGCTCGGCTCGCACATCAAGGGCACCAACGGCGAATCGCAGGGTGTCGTGCCCTTCCTGAAGGTGGTCAACGACACCGCGGTCGCGGTCAACCAGGGCGGCAAGCGCAAGGGCGCGGTGTGCGCCTACCTCGAGACCTGGCACCTCGACATCGAGGAGTTCCTCGAGCTGCGCAAGAACACCGGCGACGACCGCCGCCGCACCCACGACATGAACACCGCGAACTGGATCCCGGACCTGTTCATGCGGCGCGTCATCGAGGGCGGTGACTGGACGCTGTTCTCGCCGTCCACCTGCCCGGACCTGCACGACAAGTTCGGCAAGGCCTTCGAGGCGGCCTACACCGCCTACGAGGCCCAGGTCGACCGCGGCGAGCTCAAGCTCTACAAGCGCCTGCCGGCCAAGGACCTGTGGCGCAAGATGCTGTCGATGCTGTTCGAGACCGGCCATCCCTGGATCACCTTCAAGGACGCCTGCAACGTGCGCAGTCCGCAGCAGCATGTCGGCGTGGTGCACAGCTCCAACCTGTGCACCGAGATCACGCTGAACACCAATGGCGGTGAGATCGCGGTCTGCAACCTCGGCTCGGTCAACCTGGCGCGCCACCTGACGGCCGACGGCCAGATCGACCACGCCAAGCTGAAGAAGACCGTGTCGACGGCGATGCGCATGCTCGACAACGTCATCGACATCAACTACTACGCGGTCAAGAAGGCGCGCGACTCCAACCTGCGCCACCGTCCGGTGGGCCTGGGCGTGATGGGCTTCCAGGACAGCCTCTACCAGCTGCGCATTCCCTATGCCTCGCAGGAAGCGATCGAGTACGCCGACCGCTCGATGGAGGCGGTGTGCTTCCAGGCCTACTGGGCCTCGACCGAGCTGGCCGAGGAGCGCGGCCGCTACTCGACCTACAAGGGCTCGCTGTGGGATCGCGGCCTGCTGCCGCAGGACACGCTCGACATGCTGGCGGCCGAGCGCGGCGCGGGCCTGGCGAAAGACGGGGTTCCGTCCCCGACTTATGTCGACGTCGACCGCTCGTCGACGCTGGATTGGGGCGCACTGCGCGCGCGCATCGCCGAGCACGGCATGCGCAACAGCAACTGCGTCGCGATCGCGCCGACCGCGACCATCTCCAACATCATCGGCGTCGACGCGTCGATCGAGCCCTCGTTCAGCAACCTGTCGGTCAAGAACAACCTGTCGGGCGACTTCACCGTCATCAACGAGTACCTGGTCCGCGACCTGAAGAAGCTTGGCCTGTGGGACGACGTGATGGTCATGGACCTGAAGCACTTCGACGGCTCGCTGCGCCGCATCGACCGCGTGCCCGAAGAGCTGAAGAGCCTCTACGCGACGGCCTTCGAGGTCGAGCCGGTGTGGCTGGTCGAGGCTGCGTCGCGCCGCCAGAAGTGGATCGACCAGGCGCAGAGCCTGAACATCTACATGGCCGGCGCCTCGGGCAAGAAGCTCGACGAGACCTACAAGCTCGCCTGGCAGCGGGGCCTGAAGACGACCTACTACCTGCGCACCATCGGCGCGACGCACGCCGAGAAGAGCACGGTGCAGGCCGGCTCACTGAACGCGGTGAGCGGTGGTGGCGGCAGCATCGATGCCGCCGCCGCGGCGGCGCGGGCGCAGCTCGCGGCGGCGGTGAGCGCGGCCCCCGCGACCGACGTCAAGTTCTGCGCGATCGACGATCCGACCTGCGAGGCCTGCCAGTGATCGCCTGAGCTTGCGCATGCGCTCGTGCATCGCGTCGACGACGACGATGCACGACCGCAACAACCAGCGCGCCTCGGTGTCAACAAGTGCTTGGTGTTTGAACACAACACTCTGATAATTCGCAATACAGGACACACCACCATGCTGGTCTGGGAAGACGAAGTTCGTTCCACTGCTGCTGCGACGCAAACGCTTTCGCCCTCATCGCCGCGCGATGCACGGGCCTTGGATACGTCACCCCTGAGCACGGCCGCCGCAGCACCGGCGGTGTTCGATTCGGCGCCGCCGAGCGCGGGTGTCGGCGTGGCGAGCACGCGCCGCGTCAACGTGGCCGACAAGCGCATCATCAACGGCCAGACCGACGTCAACCAGCTGGTGCCGTTCAAGTACAAGTGGGCCTGGGAGAAGTACCTCGCCACCTGCGCCAACCACTGGATGCCGCAAGAGGTCAGCATGTCGCGCGACATCGCGACCTGGAAGGACCCGAACGGCCTGAGCGAGGACGAGCGCCGCATCATCAAGCGCAACCTCGGCTTCTTCGTCACCGCCGACTCGCTGGCCGCCAACAACATCGTGCTCGGGACCTACCGGCACATCACCGCCCCGGAGTGCCGCCAGTTCCTGCTGCGCCAGGCCTTCGAGGAGGCGATCCACACGCACGCCTACCAGTACATCGTCGAGTCGCTGGGCATCGACGAGAGCGAGATCTTCAACGCCTACCACGAGGTCGCATCGATCCGCGACAAGGACGAGTTCCTGATCCCCTTCATCGAGGCGATCATGGACCCGAACTTCAAGACCGGCACGCCCGAGACCGACCAGACGCTGCTCAAGAGCCTGATCGTCTTCGCCTGCCTGATGGAAGGCCTGTTCTTCTACGTCGGCTTCACGCAGATCCTGGCGCTCGGCCGGCAGAACAAGATGACGGGCGCGTCGACGCAGTACCAGTACATCCTGCGCGACGAGTCGATGCACTGCAACTTCGGCATCGACCTGATCAACCAGTTGAAGCTCGAGAACCCGCACCTGTGGACGCCCGAGTTCAAGGCCGAGATCAAGGCGCTGTTCCTGAAGGCCGTCGAGCTTGAGTACCGCTACGCCGAAGACACCATGCCGCGTGGCGTGCTGGGTCTGAACGCGAGCATGTTCAAGGGCTACCTGCGCTACATCGCGAACCGGCGCGCGACGCAGATCGGCCTGGACGCGCTCTTCCCGAACGAGGAAAACCCGTTCCCCTGGATGAGCGAAATGATCGACCTGAAGAAGGAGACGAATTTCTTCGAAGGACGCGTCACCGAGTACCAGTCGGGTGGCGCATTGTCCTGGGACTGAGTCCGCGAGAGCGCTCGGTCCGCAACGACTGGAGAACCAAGAATCAAGATCTGTGGGCGGGACGGCTGGCGTCGCCAAGAAGCGCCATCGCATTGCCCACGACCCCATTCATCGCATCGGGGCGTCTCTCCAAGACAGCACTGGGCGGTGAATCGCCGGCTTGCTCGAGCAGGTCGGTGCTCTTTGCAACTTGATCAAGGAGAATCGTGATGGCAACTGCGAAGAAGGCCCCGGCCAAGAAGGCGGCGGCGAAGAAGGCGGCTAAGAAGCCTGCGGCCAAGAAGGCGGCTGCTGCCGCGCCTGCTGCGCCTGCGGCGAAGCCTGCGGCTCCGGCCGCCAAGACGACGCTCAGCCCGCAGGCGGCGTGGCCTTTCCCGACCGGCACCAAGCCCTGAGGCGGGCCGGTCTGCGAGTCAAAGCCCGGCTTCGGCCGGGCTTTTTCATGGGCCGTCGCATGGCGACGTCACCGATCCTGCCCTGACCCGGATCGGTGCGACCTGGCCGCACGGCGATGCCGCGGAGCGGGCCGGGCCAGTCTCGTGATGCCGAGGATGGTGGGGCGCCGAGGGATGAGGCTGCCTGCGGGCCCGTGAGGCGCGGGCTCGAAGTCGTCGCGGTGACGATGTTGGATATTGGCGGACGGTCCGGCGTCGCGTTCCGGGGCAGAGCCCGGAGGGCGTCACGCTGGTGGCGTGGTGGCGTACATGTAGCCGCGCCGGAACGGGTAGCGTGATTGCGCGCCGCGCAACTCGCCCTCATCGAGCGTGCCGCTCGGGCGGGTCGCGAGCAGCTGGTGCACCGACAGCCAGCGGCGCTCGAAGCTCATGGCGCTGCCAGCCAGGTACAGGCGAAAGGCGCGCAGCGTCTGGGGCGACGTCAAGCGCGCCGCCGCATCGAGGCGTGCCTCCAGGGCATCCGACCAGGCCCACAGCGTGCGTGCGTAGTGAGGGCGCAGGTTCTCGGCGTCGAGCAGCTCGAGCCCCCCCTGAGACAGCCGCTGCGCCACGCGGCTGACATGCTCGAGCTCGCCGCCTGGGAAGATGTGGCGCTCCACGAAGGCGCCGATACCGCCGCCGAGCTCGGCGTTGTGCAGTCCGCCGGCGGTGATGCCATGGTTCAGCGCCAGCCCGCCGGGGGTGAGCAGCCGGTTCAGCTTCGCGAAGTAGGCCTCCAGCCGCGCGCGGCCCACATGCTCGACCATGCCGATCGAGGCGATGGCGTCAAAGGGGCGGTCTTCCGGCAGGTCGCGGTAGTCGAGCAGCTCGATGCGCACCCGCCCACGCAGGCCGCGCGCGTCGATCAGCTGCTGCACATGCGCATGCTGGTTGCGCGACAGCGTGATGCCGGTGGCGTCGACGCCATGGTGCTCGGCCGCCCACAGCAGCAGCGCACCCCAGCCCGCGCCGACATCGAGGAAGCGCTGTCCCGGGGCGAGGCGCAGCTTGCGGCAGATCAGCTCGAGTTTGGCCTCCTGCGCCTGCGCGAGCGTCAGCGCCGGCTCGGCGTAATAGGCGCAGGAATAGACGCGCCGCGGGTCCAGCCACAGCGCGTAGAACTCGTCCGAGAGGTCGTAATGCGCCTGCACATGGCGGGCATCGGCCAGCCGGCTGTGCCGCACCAGCGAGGCCAGTTCGCGCAGCGCGCGCCGCAGCGCGCCGGCCGGTCGCGCCCGCACCGGGTCGCCGACCAGCGCGGCTGCCGCGGCGGCCAACTCGCGCAGCGAGCCGAAGAACTCCATTTCGCCGCGCACATAGGCCTCTGCCAGCCGGCCGACGCGCCCGGTGGCCAGCGCCGCAAGGAGGCGCCGGTCGCGCAACTCGAGCCGTAGCCGTGCCAGGGGCGGGCGGTAGCCGCCACCCGGCCACGCCACCTCCATCGGCAGGGCGAGGGCGTCGATGCGATCGGCGACGAGCTTGTCGAGCATGGTGGGCTCCGGCGGTCCGATCCGTGCAGCCTAGGGCCTCGAGCCGGTTCGCGCCAGCGCCAGCGCCGGCGGGTTGGCAGTGGGGTGCCGCGTGCGAGGGAGGCCTGATGGTGGGAAATTTGTTCATCCTTCACCTACAGAACCCCTTGCAAGTCCTTATTTTTGAACACAAATCCCCGCGACATCCACCTTCCAAACCTCTGCTAAGTGCTTGATTTGATTGATTTTTCTTACAGATTCTGTTGACCGGGGGGTGGGCGCTCCGTTAAAGTGGGATGAAGTGCACTTTCGTGGGTTTTTGTGTCGCAATTCGTCTTTCAGGGGGCCTCGGCGCTGGCGTTGGACGCGAAAGGGCGTCTGGCCGTGCCGGCACGCCACCGCGAGACGTTGGCCGCCCAGTGCCAGGGGCAGCTGACCCTGACCAAACACCCTGACGGCTGCCTGCTCATTTTTCCGCGCCCGGTCTGGGAGGGGTATCGCGAGAAGATCGCGAGCTGGCCCGAGCAGGCCAAGGGCTGGAAGCGCATCTTTCTGGGCAACGCGATGGACGTGGAGATCGACAGCGCCTCGCGCGTGCTGGTCTCGCCCGAGTTGCGCGCCGCCGCTGGCATGACGCGCGACGTGATGCTGCTCGGCATGGGCAGCCACTTCGAGCTCTGGGACGCGCCGCGCTATGCCGCCCATGAGGCGGCGGTGATGCAGCAGGGCCTGCCCGATGCGCTGCGCGACTTCTCCTTCTGAGCCTCGATGGTCGACGCATCCTTCGCGCAGGCCCCGTCCCTGCCGCACACCACCGTGCTGCTGCACGAGGCGGTGGATGCGCTCGTGACCCGTCCCGATGGTCTGTACGTGGATGGCACCTATGGCCGTGGCGGGCATGCCCGGCTCGCGCTGCGGCGGCTCGGGCCGGCTGGCCGGCTGATCGCGATCGACCGTGATCCGCAGGCGGTCGCGCACGCGCGCGCCGATGCGGCGCTGGCCGCCGATGCTCGCTTCGAGATCGAGCATGCCGCCTTCGCCGAGCTGCCGGGACTGCTGGCCGCGCGTGGCATCGCGGCGATCGACGGGCTGCTGCTCGATCTGGGCGTGAGCTCGCCGCAGATCGACGATCCGGCGCGCGGTTTCAGCTTTCGCGCCAGCGGCCCGCTGGACATGCGCATGGACCCGACGCGTGGCGAGAGCGCGGCCGACTTCCTCGCGCGCGCCGACGAGCGCGAGATCGCCGACGTGATCCGCGACTACGGCGAGGAGCGCTTCGCGAACGCGATCGCGCGCGCGATCGTCGCGCGCCGCACCGAGGGCCGTGCGCTCGCCTCGACCGACGAGCTCGCGGCGCTGTGCGCGCGCGCGGTGCGCACCCGCGAGGCGGGGCAGGATCCGGCGACGCGCACCTTCCAGGCGCTGCGCATCTTCGTCAACGCCGAGCTGGCTCAGCTCGAGGGGGCGCTCGACGCCGCGCTCGCGCTGCTGCGACCGGGCGGGCGGCTCGCAGTGATCAGCTTCCATTCGCTGGAAGACCGGATCGTCAAGACCTTCATCGCCAAGCACGCGCGCGAGGTGGTGGACCGGCGTGCGCCCTTTGCGCCGGCCGCGGCGCTGCGGCTCAAGGCGCTCGGCCGCTTCAGGCCCTCGGCCGAGGAGATCGCCGCCAACCCACGCGCGCGCTCGGCGATCCTGCGCGTGGCCGAGCGCACCGGGGTGCGCGCATGATGGTCGAGATGAACCGGGCCTTGCGGGCCCAGGCGCCGGGCCGCCCCGAGCCGGGCCCGATTCCCGCGGGGGATCGTCGGTGGTGCTCCGCCGACGAGGGGTCGTCATGACGCGCGTCAACGCCGTGCTGCTGCTGGCGCTGGTCGCGAGCTGCCTCTACCTGGTCAAGGTCAGCTACGAGTCGCGCCAGCTGTACAGCGCGCTCGACCGCGCGCGCGCCGAGTCGCTGCGGCTCGCCTCCGACCACGAGCGCCTGCAGAGCGAGCGCCAGGCCGAAGCCACGCCGCTGCGCGTCGAGCGCGTCGCGCGCGAGAAGCTCGCGATGCGCAGCGCCACGCCGGCGGTCACCGAATACGTCGAGTCGCCGCGCGCGGCCTCGACGGCCGGAGCGGACCGGTGAGCGGCGGCTGGTTCCGTCGCGGCGCGGCGCGGCGCGGTGCCGGCGCGAGCGCGCGCAGCCTGCGCTACGCGACCAGTCCGCTGCTCGCGTCGAAGACGCCGCCCTGGCGCTCGAAGTTCGTCGTCGCGCTGCTCGGCCTGGGCTTCGTCGCGCTGCTCGGCCGCGCGGTCTACGTGCAGGTGCTAGGCACCGAGTTCTACCAGCGCAAGGGCGAGGACCGCTACGCGCGCACGCTCGACCTGCCGGCCAGCCGCGGGCGCATCGTCGATCGCGGCGGCGAGCTGCTCGCCTCCAGCGTCGAGGCGCCGACGGTCTGGGCGATCCCGCGCGACATCAAGGCCGGCACCGATGAGCGCCGCCGCCTCGCGCGGCTGCTGAACATGAGCCTGACCGAGCTCGACAGGCGTCTGGCCGACAACCCGAACTTCGTCTACCTGCGCCGCCAGGTCGACGAGTCGGTCGCGCTGCAGGTGCGCGCGCTCGGCCTCAAGGGCGTGCACCAGCTCACCGAGTACAAGCGCCGCTACCCGGCCGGCGAGGCGGCCGCGCACGTGGTCGGCTTCACCAACGTCGAGGACCGCGGCCAGGAGGGCATCGAGCTGGCCTTCCAGGACGCGCTGGCCGGCCGCGACGGCAAGCGCCGCGTGATCAAGGACCGGCTCGGCCGCGTCGTCGAGGACATTGGCGAGAGCGTGCCGCCGGTCGACGGCCGCGACATCGAGCTGGCGATCGACTCCAAGGTGCAGTTCTTCGCTTACCAGCGCGTGCGCGACGCGGTCGCCGAGCACAAGGCCAAGGCCGGCAGCGTCGTGGTGCTGGACGCGCAGACCGGCGAGGTGCTGGCGCTGGCCAACTACCCCAGCTACACCCCGGGCGAGCGCCGCAACCTCAGCGGCGCGCAGCTGCGCAACCGCGCGCTGACCGACACCTTCGAGCCTGGCTCGACGATGAAGCCCTTCGTCACCGGGCTGGCACTGGACAGCGGCCTGGTCACGCCGCAGACGACGATCGACACCGGCGACGGTCGCATCCAGATCACCGGCAGCACCATCACCGACCACAAGGGCTACGGCGTGCTGACGGTCGAGCAGGTGATCCAGAAGTCCAGCAACGTCGGCACCGTGAAGATGGCGATGCGCATGCCGGCGCGCGAGATGTGGGAGATGTTCTCGGCCATCGGGCTGGGCCAGAAGCCGCAGCTCGACTTCCCCGGCGCGGTCAGCGGCCGCCTGCGGCCTTACAAGAGCTGGCGCCCGATCGAGCAGGCGACCATGAGCTACGGCTACGGCCTGTCGGCCAGCCTGTTCCAGCTGGCGCGCGCCTACACCGTGTTCGCGCGCGACGGCGAGCTGATCCCGGTCAGCCTGACCAAGGCCGAGCACCCGACCGGCGGCGCGCGCGTCTTCACGCCAGAGACCGCGCGCGCGGTGCGCCACATGCTGCAGCTGGCCGCCGGCGAGGGCGGCACCGCGCCGAAGGCGCAGACCGTCGGCTACTCGGTCGGCGGCAAGACCGGCACCGCGCGCAAGCAGGAGGGCAAGGGCTATGCGGACAAGAAGTACCGCGCCTGGTTCGTCGGCCTGGCGCCGATCGACAAGCCGCGCATCGTCGTCGCGGTGATGGTCGACGAGCCCAACAACGGCAAGTTCTATGGCGGCGACGTCGCTGCGCCGGTGTTCAGCGAGGTCGTGCAGCAGACCCTGCGCACGCTCGGCGTCGCGCCGGATCTCGAGGTCAAGCCGCAGATCATTGCGCGGCATTCCGAATCGGTCGAGGAGAGCTTCTGATGCTGACGCGTCTGCGCTCCCCTGCGGCCGCGGCGCGCTGGCTGCGCGCGTGGGTGAGCGGCACCTTGTGCACCGACAGCCGGCGGGTGCGCCCGGGCGATGGCTTCATCGCCTGGCCGGGCTACGCCAGCGACGGGCGGCATTACGTGCAGGCGGCGCTCGACGCCGGCGCCGCGGGGGTGCTGGTCGAGGCCGACGGGGTCGAGGCCTATGGCTTCAGCGACGCGCGCATCGGCGCGCTGCCGCGGCTCAAGGCCGCGACCGGCGCGATCGCCGACGCCTGGTTCGAGCACCCTAGCGAGAAGCTGCGGGTCGTCGCGAGCACTGGCACCAACGGCAAGACCTCGACCACCTGGTGGACCGCGCAGGCGCTGACGCTGCTGGGCCGGCGCTGCGGCGTGGTCGGCACGCTCGGGGTCGGGGTCCCCCCGGTCGGCGACAGCCCCTCGAGCATCGCCTACACCGGCCTGACCACGCCGGACCCGGTGACGCTGCACGCGGGCCTGCGCCGCATGGCCGATGCCGGCTACGCGGCCTGCGCGATCGAGGCCTCGTCGATCGGTCTGGTCGAGGAGCGGCTCGCGGCCACGCGCATCGAGGTCGCGCTGTTCACCAATTTCACCCGCGACCACCTGGACTTCCATGGCGACATGGACTCCTACTGGAGCGCCAAGCGCCGGCTGTTCGACTGGCCGGGGCTGGAGGCGGCGTCGATCAATGTCGACGATCCGCGCGGCGCCGCCCTCGCCGCCGAGCTGGCCGGCGGCCCGCTCGAGCTGTGGAGCAGCGGGCTGCGCGACCCGGCGGCGCGGCTGCGCGCCAGCGGCCTGTGCTACGCCGACGGCGGGCTCGCGTTCACGCTGCACGAGGGCGAGCGGGCGCTGCCGGTGCGCAGCACGCTGATCGGCGACTACAACGCCTCGAACCTGCTGGTCGTGATCGGCGGTCTGCGCGCGCTCGGCGTGCCGCTGGAGGACGCGGTCGCCATCGTGCCCCGGCTCACGCCGGTGCCCGGGCGCATGCAGCGCGTCGGCGACGGCGTCGGCGTCCCCGAGGTGGTGGTCGACTACGCCCACACGCCCGACGCGCTCGAGAAGACGCTGCTGTCGCTGCGCCCGCTGGCGGCGGCGCGCAACGGGCGGCTGGTGTGCCTGTTCGGCTGCGGCGGCAACCGCGACGCCAGCAAGCGGCCGCTGATGGGTGCGATCGCGCAGCGGCTGGCCGACCGCGTGACCCTCACCAGCGACAACCCGCGCCACGAGCCCCCGGCCGAGATCCTGGCGCAGATCGTCGCCGGCCAGGACCGGCGTGATCGCGCGACGGTGATCGAAGACCGGCGCGCCGCGATCGCCCAGGTGGTCGCGCAGGCCGGGCCGCGCGACGTGATCCTGCTGGCCGGCAAGGGCCACGAGGACTACCAGGAGGTCGCCGGCGTCAAGCAGCCCTTCTCCGATGTCGACGAGGCGCGTGCGGCGCTGGCGGCGCGAGGGGAGGCGTCATGAGCATGATGGATCTGTCGCTTGCGCTGCGGCTCCTGCCCGACGCGATGCTGGTCGGCGACGCCGCCACCGCCGTCGAGCGCGTGCACAGCGACACCCGCACGCTGCGCCCCGGCGACTTCTTCGTCGCGCTCAAGGGCGAGCGCTTCGACGCGCATGATTTCCTGCCGCAGGCGCGGGCGGCCGGCGCGGTCGCGGCGCTCGCGAGCCATGGCCTGGCCGAGGCCGGCCTGCCGGGCCTGCTGGTGCCCGATACCCGCGCGGCGCTCGGCGCGCTCGCGGCCGCGTGGCGCGCTTCGTCGATGTCCGAGAACGGCCGCTTCACGCCGGCGATCTCCTGGTAGTCCTCGTGGCCCTTGCCGGCCAGCAGCACCACGTCGCCGGTCGCGGCCTCGGCCACGGCGTGGGCGATGGCGGCGCGCCGGTCCTCGATGACGTCGACCTCGTCGTGGCCCACGGCGCCGGCCAGGATCTGCGCCAGGATGGTGT